>NZ_JABWRA010000043.1:0-59376 GCF_014268705.1 Pseudomonas sp. SWRI179
ACTACATGGGTTTTTCGTCGGCCTGGGGCTACTGGATCAGCGCGTGGCTGGGTAACGTCGGTTACTTCGTGCTGCTGTTCAGCACCTTGGGCTACTTCTTTCCGATCTTTGGTGAAGGCAATACCGTCGCGGCGGTAATCGGCGCCTCCGTGCTGCTGTGGGCGGTGCATTTCCTGGTGCTGCGCGGGATCAAGGAAGCCGCGTTCATCAACCTGGTCACCACCGTCGCCAAGATCGTGCCGCTGGTGCTGTTCGTGCTGATCGCCCTGTTCGCTTTCAAGCTCGAGATCTTCACCCGGGACATCTGGGGCACGATGAACCCGGACCTGGGCAGCGTGATGAACCAGGTGCGCAAGATGATGCTGGTCACCGTGTGGGTGTTCATCGGCATCGAGGGCGCGAGCATTTTTTCCGCCCGGGCCGAGAAACGCAGCGACGTCGGCAAGGCCACCGTCATCGGTTTCATCACCGTGCTGCTGTTCCTGGTGCTGGTGAACGTGCTGTCCCTGGGCATCATGACCCAGCCTGAACTGGCGAAGTTGCAGAACCCGTCCATGGCCGCCGTGCTGGAACATGTCGTTGGGCATTGGGGGGCGGTGCTGATCAGCGTCGGCCTGATCATCTCGCTGCTCGGCGCCCTGCTGTCCTGGGTATTGCTGTGCGCCGAGATCATGTTTGCCGCCGCCAAAGACCACACCATGCCCGAGTTCCTGCGCCGGGAGAACGCCAACCACGTACCGGCCAACGCCCTGTGGCTGACCAATGCGATGGTCCAGCTGTTTTTGGTCATCACCCTGTTCTCGGCCAGCACGTACCTGTCACTGATCTACCTCGCCACCTCGATGATCCTCGTGCCGTACCTCTGGTCGGCGGCCTATGCGCTGCTGCTGGCGGTGCGCGGCGAGACCTATGAAGGCTTCGCGGCCGAGCGGCGCAAGGACCTGGTCATCGGGGCCATCGCCCTGATCTATGCGGTGTGGCTGCTGTATGCCGGCGGCATCAAGTACTTGCTGCTCTCCGCCCTGCTCTACGCCCCTGGCGCGATCCTGTTCGCCAAGGCCAAGCGCGAGTTGGGCAAACCGATTTTCACCTCTGTCGAGAAGCTGATTTTCGCCGCGGTGGTCGCAGGCGCCCTCGTGGCCGCCTACGGGCTCTACGACGGCTTCCTGACCTTGTAGTTGGCTGATTGTTTTAACGGGAGGATGTGTAATGACCACGGAAAAAGTGAAGTACGGCGTTCATTCCGAAGCCGGCAAACTGCGTAAAGTCATGGTCTGTTCCCCAGGCCTGGCCCACCAGCGGCTGACCCCGAACAACTGCGACGAGCTGCTGTTCGACGATGTGATCTGGGTCAACCAGGCCAAGCGCGACCATTTCGATTTCGTCACCAAGCTGCGCGAGCGTGACATCGACGTGCTGGAAATGCACAACCTGCTGACCGACATCGTCGCCATCCCCGAAGCCCTGGACTGGATCCTCCAGCGCAAGATCACCGCCAACTCGGTGGGCCTGGGCCTGGTGAATGAAGTCGGTTCGTGGCTGCGCAGCCTGGAACCGCGCCACATCGCCGAATTCCTCATCGGCGGCGTCTCGGCCGATGACCTGCCGGACAGCTTCGGTGGCAAGACTATCCAGATGTTCCGCGACTTTCTCGGACATTCCAGTTTTATCCTGCCGCCGTTGCCCAACACCCAGTTCACCCGCGACACCACGTGCTGGATATATGGCGGCGTGACCCTGAACCCGATGTACTGGCCGGCGCGGCGCCAGGAAACCCTGCTGGCCAGCGCCATCTACAAATTCCACCCCGAGTTCACCCACGCGGACTTCCAGGTCTGGTACGGCGACCCGGACCAGGACCACGGCAACGCCACCCTTGAAGGCGGCGACGTCATGCCCATCGGCAACGGCGTGGTGTTGATCGGCATGGGCGAACGCTCGTCCCGCCAGGCCATCGGCCAGTTGGCGCTGAACCTGTTCAAGCACAAGGCGGTGGAACGGGTGATTGTCGCCGGCTTGCCGAAATCCCGGGCCGCCATGCACCTGGACACCGTGTTCAGTTTCTGCGACCGCGACCTGGTCACGGTATTCCCCGAAGTGGTGAGCCAGATCGTCGCCTTCTCCCTGCGCCCTGACGAGAGCAAGCCCGGCGGCATCGACGTGCGCCGCGAGGACGGCAGCTTCCTCGACACCGTGGCCGCCGCGCTCAAGCTACCCGCGTTGCGAGTCGTGGAAACCGGCGGCAACAGCTTCGCCGCCGAACGCGAGCAATGGGACGACGGCAACAACGTCGTGGCGGTGGAACCGGGCGTGGTGATCGGCTACGACCGCAATACCTACACCAATACCCTGCTGCGCAAGGCCGGCGTGGAAGTCATCACCATCAGCGCCAGCGAACTGGGCCGGGGCCGGGGCGGTGGCCATTGCATGACCTGCCCGATCATCCGCGACCCGATCGATTACTGACTTCGAACCGGGGCCGTTCCTTATCCAAAATCGGTCTCGGGGAAAACCTACACCTGAGGAGATCCACACCATGGCGTTCAACATGCGCAACCGCAGCCTGCTGAGCCTGATGCACCACACCAACCGCGAGCTGCACTTTCTGCTGGACCTGTCCCGCGACCTCAAGCGTGCCAAGTACACCGGCACCGAACAGCCGCACCTCAAGGGCAAGAACATCGCGCTGATCTTCGAGAAAACCTCGACCCGCACCCGCTGCGCCTTCGAAGTCGCCGCCCACGACCAGGGCGCCCACGTCACCTACATCGACCCGGTGTCGTCGCAGATCGGCCACAAGGAAAGCATGAAAGACACCGCCCGGGTCCTGGGGCGGATGTTCGACGCCATCGAATACCGTGGCTTCGAGCAGGAGATCGTCGAGGAGCTGGCCACGTTCGCCGGGGTGCCGGTGTTCAACGGCCTGACCGCCGAATTCCACCCGACCCAAATGATCGCCGACACCCTGACCATGCGCGAACACAGCGACAAGCCGCTGCATGACATCAGCTACGCCTACCTGGGCGATGCCCGCTATAACATGGGCAATTCGTTGCTGATGATCGGCGCGAAGCTGGGCATGGACGTGCGCATCGGCGCGCCAAAAGCCTTGTGGCCGCACCAGGATTTCATCGACCAGTGCCAGGCCTTCGCCGCCGAAAGTGGCGCCCGCCTGACCATCACCGAAGACCCGAGGGAAGCCGTCAGGGGCGTGGACTTCATCCACACCGACATCTGGGTGTCCATGGGCGAGCCGGTGGAGGCCTGGGATGAGCGCATCGAGCAATTGCTGCCCTACCAGGTCAACGCGCAGATGATGAAGGCCTCGGGCAACCCACGGGTGAAATTCATGCACTGCCTGCCGGCGTTCCATAACAGTGAAACCAAGGTCGGCAAGGACATCGCCGCACGCTACCCGAACCTGGCCAACGGCGTGGAAGTGACCGAGGAGGTGTTCGAATCCCCGGCCAACATCGCCTTCGAGCAGGCGGAAAATCGCATGCACACCATCAAGGCGATCCTGGTGGCGGCGTTGGCGGATATTTAAACCCTAGCCCGCCCCCATGTAGGAATGCGATCCAATGTGGGAGCGGGCTTGCTCGCGAAAGCGGTGTATCAGTCCAGATAAATATTGCCTGTAACACCGCTTTCGCGAGCAAGCCCGCTCCCACAGTTGGACTGCGTCGTTCGATCCATTTTTTAAAGGACAGCACCATGCGCATCGTCGTTGCCCTGGGCGGTAACGCCCTCCTGCGTCGGGGTGAACCCATGACCGCAGCCAATCAACGCAGCAACATCCGCACCGCGACCGAACAGATCGCCAAGATCCACCCCGGCAACCAACTGGTCATCGCCCACGGCAACGGTCCGCAAGTCGGCCTGCTGTCGCTGCAGGCGGCGGCCTACACCTCGGTCACGCCGTATCCGCTGGACGTGCTCGGCGCCGAAACCGAGGGCATGATCGGCTACATCATCGAACAGGAACTGGGCAATCTGCTGGACTTCGAAGTCCCCTTCGCCACGCTCCTGACCCAGGTTGAAGTGGACGCCAACGACCCGGCCTTCCAAACCCCCACCAAGCCCATCGGCCCGGTCTACAGCCGGGAAGAAGCACAGGAACTGGCCGCTGAAAAAGGCTGGGCCATCGCCCCGGACGGCGACAAGTTCCGTCGCGTGGTCGCCAGCCCCAGGCCCAAGCGCATCTTTGAAATCCGCCCGATCAAATGGCTGCTGGAAAAAGGCAGTATCGTGATCTGCGCCGGCGGTGGCGGCATCCCGACGATGTACGACGCCGACGGCAAGCTGCAAGGCGTGGAAGCGGTGATCGACAAGGACCTGTGCTCGGCGCTGCTGGCTGAACAGCTGGAAAGCGATCTGCTGGTGATCGCCACCGACGTCAACGCCGCGTTCATCGACTTTGGCAAGCCGACCCAGAAAGCCATCGCCCAGGCCCATCCCGACGAACTGGAACGGCTCGGCTTCGCCGCCGGTTCCATGGGGCCGAAAGTGCAGGCCGCCTGTGAATTCGCGCGCAACACCGGCAAGGTCGCGGTGATCGGGTCGCTGTCGGACATCGATGCTATCGTCCAGGGCACCGCCGGCACGCGCATCAGCACGGCGACGCCGGGCATTGTTTATCGCTAACGGGAAAACTTATGCGGCAGGCACGGTGTCTGCCGTTCTCCATGCCTTCGAAGGAGAGTCGTTTATGGCCACATTCAAACCCGGTCACCTGCACATGGAACGCCATGCGCTGAACAAGGATGATTTCAGCTACAACCTGTGCATCGACTACAAGCTCGATCGGAATGATAAGGGCGAGACGGGCATGTCGTTCCAACTGCACGGCACGGTGGAAGAAAAAACCCTGGACGAAACCTTTTTCCTGGCCAAGGACCAGGCCTTCGACTTCGCCCGCCATGCCACGCGCATCGCCCAGAAATACGGCCTGCCCAAGGCTGCCAGCATCGGTTCGATGCACAAGTACTACGACGAAATGTTCGAAGACGTGCGCCACCAACTGGACGTCAAGCCGGGCGACCCGATGAAGCCGGAGCACCTGGAATAACTGGCTGGGAAACGCTGCCATTCCTGACATGAAATGAACCTGTGGCGAGGGAGCTTGCTCCCGCTGGGCCGCGCAGCGGCCCCAAGCTCTTGCGGTCGCTGCGCAACCGAGCGGGAGCAAGCTCCCTCGCCACAATGAAGCAGGGCTTCAGCCTGAAGCCTGGGCCCAACAGGGAATATCAGTGTTCTGAATATCGGGTTACACACAAAGCCTGCCTGGCTGGCAACTCGCTATAGCTGACCTATGCTGAATACAGTACCCCCGGGTATTCGTTCAGAGGTCACCGCCATGAACATCAAAACAAGAAGACGCCTCGCCATTTTCGTCACTTGCGCCGCTACGCTTGCGCTGTATGGCACGGCGGCCTACCGGGTCGAGCAGGCCAGGCAACTGCCCCGTGAATACGCCAGCTGCAACTTCGAACGCTGCATCCCCCACAGCGCAACCCTGAACGCCCTGCGCTGAGGCGTGGTCAGTCTTCCTGTTGATCGGTCTTGAGCCGGTCCCGGAACGCCTTGGGCGAGATGCCGACGCGCCGGCGGAACAGCCGGGTGAAGTTGGTCGGGTCGGAAAACCCGAGCAGTTCGGAAATCTCGTAGATGGTCATGCCGGTGTAGGTCAGCAGGCGCTTGGCTTCCAGCAACTGGCGCTCATGCATGATCTGCAACGCCGGTTGCCCCGCCAGTTCACGACAGGTGCCGTTGAGGTGCGACACGGAAATGCCCAGGCGATGGGCCAGGTCTTCGACCTTGACGTGCTCGCGATAGGTTTCTTCCACCAACTGAATGAAACCGTTGAGGTACTCCCGGGCCCGTTGCGGGCGCTGGGCCTGGGTGTGGCGCTGCATCACCTGGCGACTGACCCAGACCATGATCACGCTGACCAGGGCATGCATGAGCATTTCCCGGGCCGGTTGATGGCCCATGTACTCATTCTGCAAGGCGCTGAACAGGCTGTTGAGGTACTCGGCATTCTCGAGGGCCGGGTAGCTTTCGGCCTGGGCCAGCACATTGACCGAATGCCCCAGCTGCGCTTGCAGGTGCGTGACCAGCGGCGCCGCCAACGTCACCACGTAACCTTCCACATCCTCGGAAAAACGAAAGCCATGGACCGACAGCGGCGGCAGGATCTGCACGGCCGGCTCGGTGAGTTGCGTGCGCCGGCCTTCGATTTCCAGTTCCGCCTGGCCCTTGAAGACAAACAGCAACTGGCACAGGTCGGCGTGCCGATGGGGTTTGATTTCCCATTGGTGCTCGCGGCTGCGCTTGGAGATGGTCTCGCAGTGCAGCAGATCCGGCGTCGGCCATTCCTGGCTCTCACCGTAGAGCTTGAACACCGGGATCGAAGGCAGGTCAGGTTTTTTCATAACGTGGATCCGGGCCTGGGGTTGCGGGCGATAATCGCACCAATTGGCGAAAAGAACAGGTATCGGCTCAGTTTTCCCCTTCAACTGACAGGTCCGCAAGCGAAAAATGCAGGCACTCGGTCCATAACAATCAACACCGACCCTGGTCGCGTGCTTCGTGCGAGTCATAAGAACAATGAAAACCCTCAAGACCCAAGTCGCTATCATCGGCGCCGGCCCCTCTGGCCTGCTGCTCGGCCAGTTGTTGCACAACGCCG
Organism: Pseudomonas sp. SWRI179; assembly: GCF_014268705.1. Lineage (NCBI taxonomy): Bacteria > Pseudomonadati > Pseudomonadota > Gammaproteobacteria > Pseudomonadales > Pseudomonadaceae > Pseudomonas > Pseudomonas sp. SWRI179. Next base: position 6,692 of record NZ_JABWRA010000043.1, read on the forward strand.
GGATCGACACTGTCATCCTCGAACGCCAGGCCCCGGACTACGTCTTGGGCCGCATCCGCGCCGGTGTGCTGGAGCAAGGCATGGTCGAGCTGCTGCGCCAGGCCGGCGTTGGCCAGCGCATGGACGCCGAAGGCCTGCCCCATGACGGCTTTGAACTGGTGCTCAACGATCGGCGGGTGCACATCGACCTCAAGGGCCTGACCGGCGGTAAAAACGTCATGGTCTACGGCCAGACCGAAGTCACCCGTGACTTGATGGCCGCCCGCGAAGCCGCCGGCGCCCGCACCCTGTACCTGGCCAGCGACGCCCAGCCCCACGACATGCAAACCGAACACCCCTTCGTGACCTTCGAACATGAAGGGCAAGCCTGGCGCCTGGACTGCGACTACATTGCCGGTTGCGACGGTTTCCACGGCGTGGCCCGCCAGTCCATTCCAGCGGAGAAGCTCAAGGTCTTCGAGCGCGTCTACCCGTTTGGCTGGCTCGGCGTACTGGCCGACACCCCGCCGGTGCACGAGGAGCTGGTCTACGCGCGGCACGACCGCGGGTTTGCCCTGTGCAGCATGCGCTCCAAGACCCGCACCCGTTATTACCTGCAAGTCCCCGCCGAGGAACACGTCGCCGACTGGCCTGACGAGCGCTTCTGGAGTGAACTGAAAAACCGCCTGCCCGCCGACCTGGCCGACGCCTTGGTGACCGGCCCCTCCATCGAAAAAAGCATCGCGCCCCTGCGCAGCTTCGTGGTCGAACCGATGCAGCATGGGCGGATGTTCCTGGTGGGCGACGCGGCCCACATCGTCCCACCGACGGGGGCCAAGGGCTTGAACCTGGCGGCCAGCGATGTCAGCACGCTGTTCAACATCTTGCTCAAGGTCTATCGCGACGGCCGTGTGGACTTGCTGGAACAATATTCGGCCATCTGCCTGCGACGCGTGTGGAAAGCCGAGCGGTTCTCCTGGTGGATGACGTCGATGCTGCACCGCTTCGACGACGACGCCTTCAACCAGCGCATCAGCGAAGCCGAACTGGAGTATTTCCTCGACTCCGAGGCCGGTCGAAAAACCATTGCGGAAAATTACGTCGGGCTTCCTTACGAGGCTATCGAATAGCCGCCTATCGACTTAAACTGCGGGCTTCATCCCATTCGCCTCTTTGGCGCGACGCCCGCAGGTTCTGTCGTGACTCAGCTCAATACGCTCCAAGCCCCAAAACCGGCCATTCGCAGCGTACTGGTTGCCCTGATGCTGGCGATTTTCCTCGGTGCGCTGGACCAGACCATCGTCGCCGTCTCGATGCCGGCCATCTCCGCACAATTCGCCGACGTCAGCCTGCTGGCCTGGGTGATTTCCGGCTACATGGTCGCCATGACCGTGGCGGTGCCGATCTACGGCAAGCTCGGCGACCTTTATGGCCGCCGACCACTGATGTTGTTCGGCATGGGCCTGTTCACCCTGGCCTCGCTGTTCTGTGGCCTGGCGCAAAACATGGAACAACTGGTACTGGCGCGGATTTTCCAGGGCATCGGCGCCGGCGGGATGATTTCGGTGAGCCAGGCGATCATCGGCGACATCATCCCGCCCCGGGAGCGGGGTCGCTACCAGGGGTATTTCAGCAGCATGTACGCGGTGGCCAGCGTGGCCGGGCCGGTGCTCGGTGGCTACATGACCGAATACCTATCGTGGCGCTGGGTGTTCTGGATCAACCTGCCACTGGGCCTCGCGGCCTGGTGGGTGGCCCGGCGCACCCTGGTCGGGCTGCCAGTACCGCAACGCACGCCGATCATCGATTACCTGGGCACCGTGTTGCTGATCATCGGCCTGACAGCATTGTTGCTGGGGATTACCCAGGTCGGCCAAGGCCATGCCTGGCACAGCCCTGAAGTGCTGGGGTTGCTGGGTTGCGCGGGGGTAGCGCTGGGGATGTTCGCCTGGCACGAGCGCCGGGCCCGGGAACCGTTGCTGCCGATGCACCTGTTCGCCAACCGCAGCGCGGTGCTGTGCTGGTGCACGGTGTTCTTCACCAGTTTCCAGGCGATTTCCCTGACGGTGCTGGTGCCGTTGCGCTTCCAGAGCGTGACCGGCGCCGGTGCTGACAGCGCCGCGTTGCACTTGTTGCCGCTGGCGATGGGGCTGCCCATTGGCGCGTATTTCGCCGGCCGCCGAACCTCGGTCACGGGGCGCTACAAACCGATGATCCTCAGCGGCGCCCTGCTCTTTCCATTCGCGATCCTCGGCATGGCCTTCACCGCGCCTGACGCGTTCTGGCTCAGCAGCCTGTTCATGCTGCTCAGCGGCATCGCCTCCGGCATGCAATTTCCCACGTCGCTGGTGGGTTCGCAAAACGCCGTGCAGCAACAGGACATCGGCGTCGCCACCAGCACCACCAACCTGTTCCGCTCCCTCGGCGGCGCGGTGGGCGTGGCCTTGATGTCGGCGTTGCTGCTGGCCTTGCTGCAGGATTCAAGCTTCGCCCAGCTCACCGGTTCGTCGCCGCTCGGCGAAGGGCATTCCGGCAACGTCTTGCTCGACGGCCTCAACGCTGCCCCGGGCGAGGCGCAGCATGCCTTGCGCCAGGCGTTGCAGGCGACGTTCCGGCATTTGCTGCTGATCAGCGCGGCGGTGTCGCTGCTGGGGTTGGCCGCAGCGGTAGCGATGCCTGATCGCCTGTTGCGGGGGCGGGATGACAAGGCTGGATAACCTGCAACACACCACCTCTGTGGCGAGGGAGCTTGCTCCCGCTGGGCCGCGAAGCGGCCCCAAAAATGGTGCGGTCGCTGCGCAACCGAGCGGGAGCAAGCTCCCTCGCCACAAAAGCATCGGCGCCACAAAATCTCATTAGGCCGTCGCCACGACACCTTCGGGCACCACCACTGCACTCATCCCATCCTTCATCCGCTTGGCATCGCGCACGAAGCAGCGTGACGCCAGGAACAGGAACACCATGGTCAGGAGCAACGCCACCGGGATCAGGTACATCGCGTCATGCAGGCCGATGGCCTTGAAGGCTTCGGTCATCTGCGGGGCGCCTGCGGTCGCCATGGCCGTGCGGGCGAAGTAGTCGGACAAGCCGCCCACCACCACCGGCCCCAGGCCGCCGCCGAGCAAATACAGCCCGGCAAAGTACAACGCCATCGCCGTGGCGCGCAGGCGCGGCTCCACCACGTCCTGGATCGCGGTGTAGACGCAGGTGTAAAAGTTATAGGCAAACAGCCAACCGACGCTGAACACCGCCACGAACACGCCGATTTCTATGCGCCCGGCATGCAGGGCCCACGCCGTGGTGACCGTCGAAATCGCCAGGCTGAACGCGGCAAACAGCAGGCGGCCGTTGGGCACGCGCTGGTGGATCTTGTCGGCGACCCAGCCGCCCAGGGTGAGCCCGAACAAGCCCGTCACGCCCACCATGATCCCGGTCGCCACGGCCGCCTCGTGCAGCGGCATCAGGAAATAACGCTGCAGCATCGGCACCAGGAATGAGTTGCAGGCATAGGTCGCGAAGTTGAAGCACAGCCCCGCCAGCACCAACCAAAGAAAGGTCGGAATCGCCAGCACCCGGCGGACCGGTTTGTCGATCTTTTCCTGGGACACCTGCACGGTTTCCGCCGCGCCGCGCTTGGGCTCCTTGATGAAAAACATGAACACCGCCAGCACCAGCCCCGGCACCGCCGCGATGAAGAACGGCGCGCGCCAGCTGTCGAAGGCCTTGACCATCGCGCCGATGGTGAAAAACGCCAGCAGCAGCCCCAGCGGCAGCCCGAGCATGAAAATGCCCATGGCCCGCGCCCGCCGATGGGCCGGGAACAGATCGCCAATCAAAGAGTTGGCCGCCGGCGCGTAGCTGGCCTCGCCGATGCCGACGCCCATGCGCACCACCAAAAACGCCCAGAAACTGCCGACCAGGCCGTTCACCGCCGTCAGCCCGCTCCAAGCCGCAAGCCCCCAGCCCATCAATTTGCTGCGCGAACCGTTATCGGCCATGCGCCCCAGGGGCAAACCGGCAATGGCATAAACGATGGTGAACGCGGTGCCGATGATGCCGATCTGGAAGTCACTGAGGCTCCATTCCATGCGGATCGGCTCGATGATGATCGCCGGGATGGTGCGGTCGAAGAAATTGAACAGGTTGGCCAGGAACAACAGGAACAGAATGCGCCAGGCATTCGCCGCTTGGGTCGAGTTCTGCATGGGTCCGTCTCTTTTATTGTTATGGGCCAACGATCCGTGGCCTGGTTATGCAATCTAGACAGCGGCACGGGGCCTGTCTCCAATTATTCGCAAGGCTGATACCCGACCATGGAAAGCGGCGTATTTCTTGATGCCGGTCAATACCCTGCAACAATTGCCATCATTTTGCCTTTTATTGGTTAAAGATCGAGGTTCGGTGGCCGATTCAACATGATCAGGAAAAGATTATCCCGAGCGCTGCTCAGGCTGCAGCCCTGACCGCTTGGACCGACATTCGCGTTTATCCCGGCGCGAATTCCCATCCGCGAGGGTTCGATGATCGCATTCGTCGAGCCACCAGTTCAGGCACATGGCGCACAATGACCTCAAAAAAAACAGCCACTGCGGTATCCGATCTGACCTTGAGCCCGGCCGCCAACGGCCCTGAAGTCTCGAAGCCGTCGCCCCCTCCGCGCCCTCTGTCGACCCAGCAGTACCTGTATTTCACCGAAACCAATACCGACCGTATCCTCGACAACCTCGATGGCCTGCGTGACACCGTGTTCCCGCGCCCACCGCACCTGGTAGACGACGAATTCGACCGTGCCCAGCAAGAGTTTCCGTCGGTGTGCCTGATCGGCCTGGGTCGCTGCGGCTCCAACATCGCCCTGGACGTGGCCGAGCTGGTGTACAACGCCCGCAAGTTCTACCTCAACGAATTCAACGCCGAAGACAAAGGCTACAGCGACAAGGGCTACAGCCCGGCGCAGTGGATCCGCAACAACCTGCGCCTGGGCACCAGCAAGGCCAGCAAGCCGGTGTTCCTGGTGGAACCGCTGGTGATGCTCGGCGACCTGGACAAGGACATCGCCGGGCGCATCCGTTTCTCGCGCAAGGGCGAGAAAAGCGGCTTTTTGCGCGACTACAGCAAAATGAAAATCATGGACCTGTCGGAAGTCCACGCCGGTGGTGCCGGTAACGCGCCGATCCTCGGCCAGTACCTGGCCAAGATCATCCTGAACAAGGACACCCAGCGATTCTCCAGCCCCGACTGGAAAATGATCCACTCGTACCTGATCGACAGCTGCGGCATCAAGGCCAACCAGTCGCGCCTCTATTTCTCGATCTTCAGCGCTGGCGGCGGTACCGGTTCGGGCATGGCCTCGGAGTTCGGCCTGGCCCAGCAGTACTCGTATATGAACAAGACGTTCGACACCAAGCCGATGGACGAGCACGACAGCAAGAGCGGTCATTCCTTCGTCTTCGAGCCGATTTTCACCAGCGGCATCTGCGTGTTGCCGAACATTTCCGACCATCGCAGCGAAATGTCCGAGGCGCTGCACATCAACGCCGGACGCTTGCTGTGCAAGTACCTGTCGGAAGAATGGGATTTCTCGTACAACTTCGCCAACGAAGACAGCAGCGAAGCCAGCGTCATGGGCCGCATTCGCCCGTGGAACGCGATGATGCTGATCTCCAACGACATCATGCGCTACGCCGAAGAAAGCGATGACGGCAACATCCAGAACATTGATGTCAATGCCATGGAGAAGCACGCCAACCAGTACATCTCCCAGCAGATCTTCAACATCCTGACGGCCCAGGCCGTCACCACCGACTACGACCAGAACTACTTCCGTCGCGCCGGCATCGACATCGGCGAAACCATTCGCCTGGATGCCAACGACCTGTTCATGAGCCTGGCTGGCCCGGTGGCGATTGCCTACGCCGAGTCCGTCGTCCCCGAGACCCCGGCACCGAGCGGCGACAAGTTCAAGGTGTTCGAGAAAGAGCCGCCGCGCCTGAACATCGACGACCTGTTCTTCCGCTCCATCGACTTGCCGCACTTTAACAAGGTCACCCAGGCCATCGAAGGCATCAGCCTGTTACCCATCGAATCCAAGCGCTACCGTGCCTCGTTGGAGCAGTACAAGAACTCCGGCTACGACGCCGCCGCGCTGCACGACCTGCACTTCTTCAAGAACTGCTCGTCGGTGGTGTCCATTGTCTCCTTGCCCAAGGACTACAAGCTGTCCTACATGGACCTGAACCGGCTCAAGACCCACCTCAACAGCCTGTTCCCCAATACCACCCTCAAGCGCTACGCGCTGGTGATCGGCGCCTCGGCCAACCTGTCGCTGACCACCCTGATCGCCAAGAGCCCGTGCCTGTCGGATGACTTCCTGACCCTGATCGTGGCGTTCATCAAGCGCTGCTTCGCCCGCACCCCGTACCGCTTCGACGAGACCCTGGACAATTCGATCCTGGACTTCATCATCAATGAAGACTTCGACGAAGCCCGCATCGACGAACTGCTCAATGAGTTCGAGAACCCGGCAAAGATCCTCGACACCAACTGGTACGCGATCAAGCCGATGTATGAGAAAAAGTACCGTGAGCTGATCAACGATAAAGACAAGTTCGTCTCGATCAACGACATCCGCCTGTCCCGCGACTGCGTGAAGAAATCCATCAAGTACCTGCGCGAGATCTATCGTCACCGGATTGGCAAGACCAAGGTTATTTCCCTTAATAACCATACGGGCAGGTCTTATTGAGGCTGGCGCAGCACCGCGTTGCCCCTTTCGCGAGCAAGCCCGCTCCCACAGTGGACCGCATTCTTTCTGAAGAAACGCGGTCCACTGTGGGAGCGGGCTTGCTCGCGAAGGCGGCCTTGGATACACCACCGAGACAACATCCAGAAACAATTGAGCAGCCCAAAGGCTGCTCAATGAACTGTTCCCGTTACGTATACGTCACCCTGCCCTGTGGCGTTTCGCCACGGCAGGCTGACATCACGCTACTCACCTACACACTTTCAATCAGGCCAACGAGCGAACCAACTTGGTGCATCGATCAATTCGACGCCCTTTCCTGGATCATAATCCAGGGCGAAACCACCACCGCCCAGAGCTGCGGATCGCGCTCCAAAAAATCCAGCGCCCGCGTTTCAGACAGCTTGGCGAGCTGGTCGGCGGCCAGCCAGGCGGCGACTTTGGTACCTTCGTCCTGGGCCACGGCCTCGGCGGCGGCGATCAGATCCAGTGCCGGATCGACCCACAATAGGGCACCCTTGGCAAAGAACGGCTCCAGCTCTTTCCAGGTGATGGATGCGGTTTCACCAAGCAGCTTGGCATAGAGGGTGCTAGGTTCTTGATTCATGGGAGCTGTCCGGAAAAGAAATCGGCGCGAATGATAACGTCGGTGGTCTGGCAGAAAAACCCGGTAGCAATTGCAGCACCGATTGAAAAGCGCAGGAAAGCCAAGGATTGCCGAAACGACCGGACAACCCCCGCCGCTATTCTGTCTTTTTCTTTCAATTAAGCGACACCTCCAGGTTTTGCCCCCAAGCGCCAGCTTCCCTTGCCAACAATCGGCGCTCTACACTGTACCGGTACAGTTGCCGGGGGCATTTTCCGCGAGGGTATCCAAGATATCTGACCCGGTTCTGCTGCTACGGCGCCAGGACTATAAAAACTACAACAGCATGAGTGGAGCACTATGACTAAGGCTACTAAGCAGATTTCCAAACTGTTTGCCGCTATGGTTCTGGCCGGGGTTGCCAGCCATTCGTTTGCCGCCGACACCATCAAGATCGGCATCGCCGGCCCGAAAACCGGCCCTGTAGCCCAATACGGCGACATGCAGTTCAGTGGCGCGAAAATGGCCATCGAACAGATCAACGCCAAGGGCGGCGTCGACGGCAAGCAACTGGTCGCCGTTGAATACGATGACGCCTGTGATCCAAAACAAGCGGTCGCGGTCGCGAACAAAGTCGTCAACGACGGCATCAAGTTCGTGGTCGGCCACCTGTGCTCCAGCTCCACCCAGCCCGCTTCCGACATCTACGAAGACGAAGGCGTGATCATGATCACTCCGGCGGCTACCAGCCCGGACATCACCGCTCGCGGCTACAAGATGATCTTCCGTACCATCGGCCTGGACAGCGCCCAAGGCCCTGCGGCCGGCAACTACATCGCCGACCACGTCAAGCCGAAAGTCGTTGCGGTCCTGCACGACAAGCAGCAGTACGGTGAAGGCATCGCCAGCGCCGTGAAGAAAACCCTCGAAGGCAAAGGCGTGAAAGTGGCCGTCTTCGAAGGCGTGAACGCCGGCGACAAAGACTTCTCCTCGATGATCGCCAAGCTCAAGCAAGCCAACGTCGACTTCGTCTACTACGGCGGCTACCACCCGGAGCTGGGCCTGATCCTGCGTCAATCCCAGGAAAAAGGCCTGAAGGCCAAGTTCATGGGTCCGGAAGGCGTGGGTAACGATTCCATCTCGCAGATCGCCAAGGAATCTTCCGAAGGCCTGCTGGTGACCCTGCCGAAATCCTTCGACCAGGATCCGGCCAACGTCGCCCTGGCTGACGCGTTCAAGGCCAAGAAAGAAGACCCGAGCGGTCCGTTCGTATTCCCGTCCTACTCCGCAGTGACCGTGATCGCCGACGCGATCAAGGCTGCCAAGAGCGAAGACGCAGGCAAAGTGGCTGAAGCCATCCACGCCGGCACCTTCAAGACACCTACCGGTGACTTGAGCTTCGACAAGAACGGCGACCTGAAGGACTTCAAGTTCGTGGTCTACGAGTGGCATTTCGGCAAACCTAAAACCGAAGCTTCGCCTCAGTAAGGCCTGGCCTGACTGACTGCCAATAAAGCCCACGGCGTGCCGTGGGCTTTGTTTTAAATGTATTGGGCCGCGCTGGCGTGATCCGCCAGTCTCCCCACCTGAAAATCTCAAAACCGTCATCAGCGGTTCGCTGGCAAAACTCGAGTCCGAAGTGGATGCAGATCCATGGGACCCGGGCGGGAAAATGACTCCACCAGTGAAATGCGTATCAGGTTTTTAGGAGCGCTGTAATGCCTGACATCTATCACTTCTTCCAGCAGCTGGTTAACGGCCTGACCGTTGGCAGCACGTATGCCCTGATCGCCATCGGCTATACGATGGTCTACGGCATCATTGGAATGATCAACTTCGCCCACGGCGAGGTCTACATGATCGGCTCCTACGTGGCGTTCATCGCCATCGCCGGGCTGGCCATGATGGGACTCGACAGTGTCCCGCTGTTGATGACCGCGGCTTTCATCGCGAGCATCGTGGTCACCAGTTCCTATGGCTACAGCATCGAACGGATCGCCTACCGCCCCCTGCGCGGCAGCAACCGTCTGATCCCGTTGATTTCCGCCATCGGTATGTCGATCTTCCTGCAGAACACGGTACTGCTTTCGCAAGACTCCAAGGACAAATCCATTCCCAACCTGATCCCGGGCAACTTCGCCATCGGGCCAGGCGGGGCACATGAAGTGCTGATTTCCTACATGCAAATCGTGGTGTTCGTGGTGACCCTGGTCGCCATGCTCGGCCTCACGCTGTTCATCTCCCGTTCCCGCCTGGGCCGCGCCTGCCGCGCCTGTGCCGAGGACATCAAGATGGCCAACCTGCTGGGCATCAACACCAACAACATCATCGCCCTGACCTTTGTCATCGGTGCGGCCCTGGCCGCCATCGCCGCGGTGCTGTTGAGCATGCAATACGGCGTGATCAACCCCAACGCCGGCTTCCTCGTGGGCCTGAAAGCCTTCACCGCCGCGGTACTGGGCGGCATCGGCAGCATCCCCGGCGCCATGCTCGGCGGGCTGGTGCTGGGCGTGGCCGAAGCCTTTGGCGCCGACATCTTCGGCGACCAGTACAAGGACGTCGTGGCATTCGGCTTGTTGGTTCTGGTTTTGTTATTCCGGCCGACCGGCATCCTGGGCCGCCCGGAGGTTGAGAAAGTATGACTAGGCATCTCAAATCGGCGCTCTTCAGCGCCCTGCTGGTCTGGGCCGTGGCCTACCCGGTACTGGGTCTTAAACTGACCATCGTCGGCATCAACCTGGAAGTGCACGGCACCAGCCCGGCCATCCTGGCGACCATCGCCGTGTGCTCGCTGTTGATGTTCGTGCGCGTGTTGTTCAGCACGCAGATCAGCGCGGCGTGGAAGTCTTCGCCCGGCCTGCCGGTGATGCCGGCCAAGGCCAGCAACTTCCTGACCCTGCCGAGCACCCAGCGCTGGATCGTGCTGGGCTTGATCGTCGTGGCCCTGGTGTGGCCGTTCTTCGGTTCGCGCGGCGCGGTGGACATCGCCACGCTGATCCTGATCTACGTGATGCTGGGCCTGGGCCTGAACATCGTCGTAGGCCTGGCCGGCCTGCTGGACCTGGGTTACGTCGGTTTCTACGCCGTCGGTGCCTACAGCTACGCGCTGCTGTCCCATTACTTCGGCCTGAGCTTCTGGATATGCCTGCCGATCGCCGGGATGATGGCCGCCACCTTCGGTTTCCTGCTGGGTTTCCCGGTCCTGCGCTTGCGCGGCGACTACCTGGCGATCGTGACCCTGGGTTTTGGCGAGATCATCCGTTTGTTCCTGCGTAACCTGACCGACATCACCGGTGGCCCGAACGGCATCAGCAACATCGAGAAACCGACGTTCTTCGGCCTGACCTTCGAACGTAAAGCCGCCGAAGGTCTGCAGACCTTCCACGAGTACTTCGGCCTGGAATACAGCTCGATCAACAAGGTGATCTTCCTCTACCTGGTTGCTCTGTTGCTGGCCCTGGCCGCGTTGTTCGTCATCAACCGCCTGCTGCGCATGCCGATCGGCCGCGCGTGGGAAGCGCTGCGTGAAGACGAAATCGCCTGCCGTGCCCTGGGTCTCAACCCCACCGTGATCAAACTGTCGGCCTTTACCCTCGGCGCTGCGTTCGCCGGTTTTGCCGGCAGCTTCTTCGCTGCTCGCCAGGGCCTGGTGACGCCGGAATCCTTCACCTTCATCGAGTCGGCGATCATCCTCGCCATCGTGGTGCTGGGCGGGATGGGCTCGCAACTGGGCGTGATCCTGGCGGCGATCGTGATGATCCTGCTGCCGGAAATGATGCGTGAATTCAGTGAATACCGCATGTTGATGTTCGGCGCCTTGATGGTGCTGATGATGATCTGGCGTCCTCAAGGTCTGCTGCCTATGCAACGCCCCCACATGGAGCTGCGCAAATGAGCCGCGAGATCCTGAAAGTCGAAAACCTGAGCATGCGCTTCGGCGGTTTGCTGGCGGTCAACGGCGTAGCCCTGACCGTGCAAGAGAAGCAAGTGGTTGCCCTCATCGGGCCGAACGGCGCGGGCAAGACCACCGTGTTCAACTGCCTGACCGGCTTCTACCAGCCAACTGGCGGCACCATCCTGCTGGACGGCGAGCCCATCCAGGGCCTGCCCGGTCACCACATCGCCCGCAAGGGCGTGGTGCGCACCTTCCAGAACGTGCGGCTGTTCAAGGACATGACAGCGGTCGAGAACCTGTTGATCGCCCAGCACCGTCACTTGAACACCAACTTCTTTGCCGGCCTGTTCAAGACCCCGGCGTTCCGCAAGAGCGAACGCGAGGCCATGGAATACGCCGAGTACTGGCTGGACAAGGTCAACCTCACCGAGTTTGCCAACCGTACCGCCGGGACCCTGGCCTACGGTCAGCAACGGCGCCTGGAAATCGCCCGCTGCATGATGACCCGTCCACGGATCCTCATGCTCGACGAACCGGCCGCCGGCCTGAACCCGAAGGAAACCGAAGACCTGAAGGCGCTGATCGGCGTGCTGCGTGAGGAGCACAACGTCACCGTGCTGTTGATCGAGCACGACATGAAGCTGGTCATGAGCATTTCCGACCACATCGTCGTGATCAACCAGGGCACGCCCCTGGCCGACGGCACGCCGGAACAGATCCGCGACAATCCTGAAGTGATCAAAGCCTACCTGGGGGAAGCGTAAATGCTGCAGTTCGAAAACGTTTCCACCTTCTACGGCAAGATCCAGGCCCTGCACAGCGTCAACGTCGAGGTCCGCCAGGGCGAAATCGTCACGCTGATCGGCGCCAACGGCGCCGGCAAATCCACCCTGCTGATGACGCTCTGCGGTTCGCCCCAGGCCCACAGCGGCAGCATCCGCTACATGGGTGAGGAACTGGTGGGTCAGGACTCGGCGCAGATCATGCGCAAGAGCATCGCCGTGGTGCCTGAGGGCCGTCGGGTATTTGCCCGTCTGACCGTGGAAGAAAACCTCGCCATGGGCGGTTTTTTCACTGACAAGGGCGACTATCAGGAACAGATGGACAAGGTCTTGCACCTTTTCCCACGCCTGAAAGAACGCTTTACCCAGCGCGGCGGCACCATGTCCGGCGGCGAACAGCAAATGCTCGCCATCGGCCGTGCGCTGATGAGCAAGCCCAAGCTGCTGCTGCTCGACGAGCCGTCCCTGGGCCTGGCACCGATCATCATCCAGCAGATCTTCGACATCATCGAACAGCTGCGCAAGGATGGCGTGACGGTGTTCCTGGTGGAGCAGAACGCCAACCAGGCGCTGAAAATCGCCGACCGGGCGTACGTGCTGGAGAACGGTCGCGTGGTGATGCAAGGCACCGGCGAAGCCTTGCTGACCGACCCGAAAGTGCGCGAGGCGTACTTGGGCGGTTAAGTCTGGCGCAAAAAAAAACGGCCTTCGGGCCGTTTTTTTTGCCCTTCGTAAAATGATTGCCTTTGTGGCGAGGGAGCTTGCTCCCGCTCGGTTGCGCAGCGACCGCAACACCTTGGGGCCGCTGCGCGGCCCAGCGGGAGCAAGCTCCCTCGCCACGGGTTTGGGGAAAACCGAAAAAAATCTGCAGACGCTGTAACGCTTTCCCCTCTCCCTCCTCTAGTTCAGTAGACCGGCACTAACGCCGGTTCATTTCCCTGAAGACTGGAGAATCACCATGACTGCTTCGACCCGCACCCTGTCCGCCACCGCCCTGGTCCTGGCCCTGGGTTCTGCCCTGAGCATGACAGCCGTCTCGACCGTCCACGCAGCCGACGACACCATGGAGAAATGCTTCGGCGTTGCCCTAAAAGGCAAGAACGATTGCGCCGCCGGTGCCGGCACCACCTGCGCAGGTACGGCAAAAATGGACTACCAGGGCAACGCCTGGAAATCGGTGCCAAAAGGCACTTGCACCACCATGGAAAGCAAAACTTCCCCGACCGGTTTCGGCCAGCTCGAAGCGTTCAAAGCCAAATCCTGATCGCATCTGCCTGAGGCCCGTCACCATGTTGAAGACCCCTTCCCCCGCCCTTGATAGCCGGTTGCCGCCCAAGGCGGGGCTGGGGCTCAAGAGCGAGCATTTTCGTGAAGTGCTCCAGACCCGACCGGATCTGGGCTTTTTCGAAGTGCACGCGGAAAACTACATGGTGGCGGGCGGGCCGCTTCATCACTTCCTGGGGCGGATACGCGAGCAGTACCCGCTGTCATTGCACGGTGTCGGCCTGTCGATCGGTGGGGAGGGGCCGCTGGATGTTGCGCATCTGCAGCGCCTGGCCGCATTGATCGAACGCTATCAGCCCCAGTCTTTTTCCGAACACCTGGCCTGGTCCAGCCACGGCCCGGTGTTCCTCAATGACCTGCTCCCCCTGGCCTACGACGAAGCAACCCTCGACCGCGTCTGCCAGCACATCGATCAGGTCCAGAGCAGCCTCAAACGCGCGCTGTTGCTGGAAAACCCGGCCACCTACCTGGCCTTCGAAGCCTCGACCCTCGACGAGCCACACTTCATCAGCGAAGTGATCCGCCGTACTGGCTGCGGCCTGCTGCTGGATGTGAACAACGTCTACGTTTCGTGCATCAACCACTGCCGCGATCCCTTGGCCTACCTCGGTGCCCTGCCCTTGCACGCGACCGGCGAAATTCACCTGGCAGGCTTTGCCGAAGACACCGACAGCCTCGGCGAGCGCCTGCTGATAGACGATCACGGCGCCCCCGTCGACCACGCCGTCTGGCAACTGTATCTCAAGGTGCTGGAGCGGATCGGGCCGGTCGCCACCTTGATCGAGCGCGACAATCACGTGCCTGCGTGGGAGGTGCTGCTGGCCGAAGCGCGCCAGGCCGATCGTCTGTTGAGCGCCGCAGGAGCGCGGTCATGAGCAACCAGCACGCCTTCACCGCCGCCCTGCTCGACCCGCGCAAAGCGTGTCCGCCCGGCTTGGTCAGCGCCAACGGCGCGGCCCCGGAAAGCCGTTTCGCGGTGTACCGCAATAACGTGCTCGGTTCATTGATCAACGCCCTGGCCGACAACTATCCGGTGGTGGTGCATCTGGTGGGTGAGGAATTCTTTCGGGCCATGGCCGGGGTCTACGTCCAATCGACAGCGCCGCGAAGCCCGGTGATGAGCGACTACGGGAACGATTTTGCCGAGTTCATCAAACACTTCGAACCCGCCGCCAGCGTGCCGTACCTGACGGACGTCGCTCGCCTGGAGCGACTGCATTTACAAGCCTGGCATGCCGCCGACGCCGAGCCCATGGCGCAAGAACAAATTGTAAAGGCGCTGTCGTCCCCCACGCTGGCGGGACACCTGAAGATTGGGCTTCACCCGTCACTGCGCCTGCTGCAATCGCCCTTCGCTGTAGTGACGATCTGGGCCGCCCATCAGCACCAGACGCCGGTGCCGTTCGAAGCCTTCCCCGCGCAAAACGCCTTGGTGCTGCGCAACGGCCTGGACGTGAAGGTGTTTGCGATCAGTCACGCTGCCCATGGCTTTATCACGGCCCTGCAACAGGGGGTGTCCCTGATTGCAGCCATTGAAGCCTCAAACGACCTCGACCTGGAACACACCCTGGCGGGCCTCATCCGTCACCAGGCCATCACTCACCTCCTCGCCGAACAGGTATCTCCATGAACACCCTGATTGCCGGTTTCATTCAATGGCTGGAGAAAATTCCCCACAGCCTGATCGCCTTCGTCGCACGTTTCTCGATTGCCGCGGTGTTCTGGAAATCCGGCCAGACCAAAATCGAAGGCCTGGCCATCGACCTGCTCGATGGCACCTTCCAGGTCGGCCTGCCGCACCTGGCGGACTCGACCATTCCCCTGTTCAAAAGCGAATACGCCCTGCCGCTGCTGTCGCCGGAACTGGCCGCGTACCTGGCGGCCTCAGCCGAGCATGTGTTCCCGGTGCTGATCCTGCTTGGCCTGGCGACACGCTTTTCGGCGCTGGCCTTGTTGGGCATGACCGTGACCATCCAGCTGTTCGTCTACCCGGACGCCTACCCGACCCATGGCACCTGGGCGGCGGTCTTGCTCTACCTGATGGCCCGTGGGCCGGGGCTGCTGTCGATCGACCACCTGATTGCCAAGCGCTACGCCCACGCCTGAACACAGATCCCCTGTGGGAGCGGGCTTGCTCGCGAAGGCGGTGGGTCAGTTTGCATAAATGCTGGATGTACCACCGTCTTCGCGAGCAAGCCCGCTCCCACAAAAAATCTCCAATAGCTGGACTATCGCTGCAGCCGATCCAACGCCTCGCCGCTGCGCTTGAACCAATCGATCAAATAATCAGCCAGCACCTGGGTGCGCTTGGGCAGGCCGCCCTGGTACGGGTGCACCAGGTACATCGGCATGCGCCGGGTCTGGTAATCGCGCAGCAGCCAATGCAGGCGTCCGTCAGCCAACTCTTCATGCAGCAGGTACGACGGCAGCCGGGCGATTCCGGCGCCGGCCAGGGCGGCTTTTTTCAGCAGGCTGTAGTGATTGCTGGCAAACGGCCCTGAGACGCGGACCCGCAGCAGTTCGTGCTGCTGGTGGTAAAGCCATTCTTCCCGACCGCTGTAGTGGCTGTTGAGCAAGCAGCGGTGCTCGGCCAGGGCCTGGGGCGTCTCAGGTGCGCCGTAACGCTCAAGGTAGGCCGGGCTGGCGCAGGTCATTTCGTGCCACGCCAGCACTGGCCGGGCGACCAGCCGTTCATCGATGGCAGCGTCGGAACGGATCGCCAGGTCGAAGCCATCGCGGCTCAAGTCACGGTAGCCGTTGTTGAGCTCCAGTTCGATCTGCACGTCGGGATAGGTGCGAGCGAACTCCGTCAACAAACCCTCGAAGAACGTTTCGCCCAACGAAACCGGCACCGTCATACGCACCGGCCCGGAGATGTCATCCTTCAACCGCGCCAATGCCTGACGCGCCCTTTCTACCTGCACCAACAATGCCTGGGCCTGGGGCAACAACGCCGCCCCTGCCGCCGTGAGGCTCAAGCGTCGAGTGGTGCGTTGCAGCAACACCACTGAAAAGCGCTTCTCCAACAAGCTGATGCGCTTGGACAACTGACCCTTGCTGCACCCCAACTGCTGGGCCGCCAAGGTGAAACTGCCGGCCTCCATCAACACGGCAAATGCCGCCAGGTCATCCATTTCGCTCATTGGATTGTTTCCAAATGAAAACCAAAGGTTGCCTATTAGCATGATTATCAATGGAAAGAACCCCTCTAGACTGAAAACTCATTCAGCCCATTGAGGAACAGCTCATGAAAATCCTGTTGATCGGCGCCAACGGCACCATCGGTTCGGCCATCGATAACGAACTGTCGCCCCGCCACGACATCGTTCGGATCGGCCGTCACAGCGGTGAATTGCAAGTGGATATCAGCGACAGCGCCTCGATTCGCGCCCTGTTCGAGAAGACCGGCCGTTTCGATGCCTTGGTCTGCGCCGCCGGCAACGTCACCTTTGCGCCCCTGGCCGAGATGACCGAAGACAGCTTTGCCCTGGGTTTGAAAGACAAGCTGATGGGCCAGGTCAACCTGCTGCTGATCGGCCGCGAATTCGCCAACGACGGCGCATCCTTCACCTTCACCACTGGCGTGCTCAGCCACGATCCGATCAAGAGCGGCGCGTCGGCGGCCCTGGTCAATGGCGCCCTGGACAGTTTCGTGCGCGCCGCGGCAATCGAGTTGCCACGGGGCCTGCGGGTCAACTCGGTGAGCCCGAACGTGCTACTGGAAGCCATGGACAAATACGCGCCTTATTTCCGCGGCTTCAAGCCCGTACCCGCAGTGGACGTGGCATTGGCCTACGCCAAGAGCGTCGAAGGCCTGCAAACCGGTCAGACGTTTCACGTGGGTTGACCGATCACCTACCCGTGTAGGAGCTGCCGAAGGCTGCGATCTTTTGATCTTTTGATCTTTTGATCTTTGGTCTTTGGTCTTTCATTCAAGACTCAATTGTCAGGGGAAAGATCGCAGCCTCGTTGCACTCGACAGCTCCTACACCGTTCCTACACCGCTCCTATGGGTTGTGATGTGAGATCAGTCTGAGTAACGTGGCGACACTTGTCTGGAGACCCAATGATGCGTGCCGCCCGCTCCCTGCTGTTTGTCGCCCTCCTGCCGCTGTTCACCGGCTGCCAATTGCTCGACGCCCCTCGTCAGAGCGCCTCCCACGCCGGCCAGGTGCGCCTGCAGGGCGAACTCACGGCGGCCGATGGCAAACTGGTCATCCAGCCGTGCCAGGAACAACGCCGCTACATCGTCAACGACGCCGGCGGCACCAGCGTCCTGCAACAAGCTGCATCCTTGGCCGACGATCACGGCAAATTGTTTGCCGACGTACGCGGTCGCATCGTTTCCAGCGCGGCGGCCGGTACCGACAGCCAGTTGGACGTCGAGCAGCTCTATCGCCTGGAACCGTCGGGGACCACATGCGACAACGCTGACTTCAAACGCATGATTCTGCGTGCAGTGGGCCACAGTCCGGAATGGACCCTCACGGCCAGCGGCAAGGGCCTGGTACTGGATCGCGTAGGTCAGCCGCCACTGGCAGTGCCTTATGTCGAAGAGCAATTGGGCGATGGCCGCTTCAACCTCGGCACCGAAGCCAACGGCGAGAAAGTCGAACTCTGGGTGACACCGGCACGCTGTGTCGACAGCGCCACTGGCAGCGTGCAACACATGAGCGCCGAGTTGCGAGTCAACAACCAGGTCCAGCGCGGCTGCGCCTACTTCGGTGGCGCGCGCGACGACTGATTCACCGCTTTTGGCTTATAATCGCCGGTTCACGCCCTGGTGCAGTTGTGCATCCCGCGAACCGGACCCCGCCATGTTACGAATCACCGAACTCAAGCTGCCAATCGATCACCCCGAAGACGACCTGCGCCCTGCCATCCTGCAGCGCCTGGGCATCGCCAGCGATGACCTGCTCGACTTCACCTTGTTCAAGCGCAGCTACGACGCGCGCAAGAAATCCTCGGAACTGTGCTTCATCTACACCATCGACCTGACGGTGCGCGATGAAGCCAGCCTGCTGCGCAAGTTCGCCGATGACCGTAACGTCAACGAAGCGCCGGATGTCAGTTACAAAGTGGTGGGCCAGGCGCCGACCGACCTGAGCGAACGGCCGATCGTAGTCGGCTTCGGCCCGTGCGGGATCTTCGCCGCCCTGTTGCTGGCACAGATGGGTTTCAAGCCGATCATCCTCGAGCGTGGCCCGGAAGTGCGCCAGCGCACCAAGGACACTTGGGGCCTGTGGCGCAAAAGCGTGCTCAACCCCGAATCCAACGTGCAGTTCGGTGAAGGTGGCGCAGGGACGTTTTCCGACGGCAAGCTCTACAGCCAGATCAAGGATCCGAAATTCCTCGGTCGCAAGGTCCTGCACGAATTCGTCAAGGCCGGTGCACCGGAAGAAATCCTCTACGTCAGCAAACCGCACATCGGCACCTTCCGCCTGACAGGCGTGGTGGAAACCATGCGTGAGCAGATTCGCGCCCTGGGCGGTGAAGTGCGCTTCGGGCAGCGGGTCACCGACGTTTTGATCGAAGACGGTCAACTGGTTGGCGTCGAGCTGGCCAGCGGTGAGCAGATCCATTCGAAACACGTAATCCTGGCCTTGGGCCACAGCGCCCGGGACACGTTCCGCATGCTCCACGGTCGGGGCGTGTACATGGAAGCCAAGCCGTTCTCGGTGGGTTTCCGTATCGAACACCCGCAATCGCTGATCGACAGTGCGCGCCTGGGCAAATACGCCGGCCATCCGAAACTCGGCGCCGCCGATTACAAGCTGGTGCACCACGCCAAGAATGGTCGTTCGGTGTACAGCTTCTGCATGTGCCCGGGCGGCACCGTGGTGGCGGCGACGTCCGAGCCGAACCGCGTCGTGACCAACGGCATGAGCCAGTACTCGCGCAATGAGCGCAACGCCAATTCCGGCATCGTCGTCGGCATTACCCCGGAAGTGGATTATCCAGGTGGCCCATTGGCCGGGATCGAATTGCAGGAACGCCTGGAATCCCATGCGTTCGTGCTCGGCGGCAGCAACTACGAGGCTCCGGCGCAACTGGTGGGCGACTTCATCGCCGGCAAGCCGTCCACGGCCCTGGGCAGCGTCGAACCTTCCTACAAGCCAGGGGTGTCCCTCGGTGACTTGGCCTTGGCCCTGCCGGATTTCGCCATCGAAGCTATCCGCGAGGCCCTGCCGGCGTTCGAGAAACAGATCCGCGGCTACTCGCTGCATGACGCCGTGCTGACCGGCATCGAAACCCGCACCTCGTCGCCCCTGCGCATCACCCGCAACGAATCGCTGCAGAGCCTGAACGTCAAGGGCCTGTTCCCGGCGGGTGAAGGCGCCGGCTACGCGGGTGGGATCCTGTCGGCGGGGGTGGACGGGATTCGGATTGCCGAGGCGGTGGCGCGGGATATCCTGGGACTCGAGGGCTGACAGAGGTCTGCTTATGGAAGTGATGCTGTTCACTTAAAGTCCTGAGTAACAGCATTACCCTGTGGGAGCGGGCTTGCTCGCGAATGCGGTACATCCTTCACCGATAAGTTGACTGACCCACCGCCTTCGCGAGCAAGCCCGCTCCCACAAGACGTCAGTGTCTCGGGATCAGATATTCGCCCGCAACACACTCTCCGGCAGTGCCTCGCCCCGCTCCACACTCGCCGCCACGATGTCCATCAGCCCATTCAACTCATAGCCCTGGGCCTTGAGCCACGCCGGGTCGTAATAGGTCGTGGCGTAGCGCTCGCCACCGTCACACAAGATCGCCACGATCGATCCCGACTCCCCGGCATCTGCCATCTGCCGGGCCGCCATGAGTGCGCCGATCAGGTTGGTGCCGCTGGACCCACCGACCCGTCGTCCCAAGCGCTCGGCCAGGTAGTGCATGGCCGCCAGTGACAAGGCATCCGGAACCTTGACCATCGCATCGATGACTTTCGGCAGGAACGACGCCTCGACCCGCGGCCGGCCGATGCCCTCGATGCGTGAACCGCAGTCCAGGCGCAGGCTCGCATCGCCACTGCGGTAGTAGTCGAAGAACACGGAACGCTCGGCGTCGGCGCATAACACGCGGGTGCCGTGCTGGCGGTAACGGACATAACGTCCCAGGGTCGCCGTGGTGCCGCCGGTGCCAGGGCTGGAAATCAGCCAAGCGGGCTCCGGATGCCGCTCGAAGCGCATCTGCTGGAAGATCGATTCGGCAATGTTGTTATTGGCCCGCCAGTCCGTGGCTCGCTCGGCGTAGGTGAACTGGTCGATGAAGTGCCCATCATGCTCGCGGGCCAAGCGTTCGGATTCGGCGTAGATCTGCGTAGGGTCGTCCACCAGGTGGCTCTGGCCACCATAGAACGCAATCTGTGCGATTTTTTCCTTGGAGGTGGTCGCCGGCATCACCGCAATGAACGGCAGGCCCAGCAACCTGGCGAAGTAAGCCTCGGAAATCGCCGTCGAGCCGCTGGAGGCCTCGATCACTGGCGCACCGGGCTTGAGCCAGCCGTTACACAACGCATAGAGAAACAGCGAGCGCGCCAGCCGATGCTTGAGGCTGCCGGTGGGATGGCTGGACTCGTCCTTGAAATACAGTTCGATGCCCGGCAGGCCAGGCAGCGGCAGCGGAATCAGGTGGGTATCGGCGCTGCGCTGGAAGTCAGCCTCAATGATGCGGATCGCTTCGCGGGCCCACTGGCGATGGTCGTTCATGGTGTTTTCTCACTGATCGGTTCGACGCGGGGAAATCACACGGTCGTGCAGGCAAGGGCTGGCGTTCGGAAAAACCAGACGCCAGCTTAGGAAAAAACCGACATCGCGCACAGGTACAGCTAAGGTCCAATATGGCCCGTAACTGCCGACTGCGTGGCGCAGGCCTTGTAACGACATATAACAAAAAAGAATATAACTTTTGTTTTAACAACTAACAGTACGGGTTAGGGTGTGCCATCTTTTTGATTCAATGAATGGAGAGCGATCGTGGCTCTACGCAATTCTCTGACACGTTTTTTTCAACTGGAGGCTGCCAGCGGCCTGCTGCTGATCGCTGCCGCCGTGCTGGCCCTGGTCATCAACAATTCGCCGCTGTCCTGGCTGTACAACGGCCTGCTCGACACACCGGTGGTCGCCCAAGTCGGCGCGCTGAAGATCGCCAAACCCTTGCTGCTGTGGATCAACGACGGCCTGATGGCGATGTTCTTCCTGCTCATCGGTCTCGAGGTCAAGCGTGAGGTCCTCGATGGGCAGTTGTCGAAACCTTCGCAAATCGTCCTGCCAGGGGCGGCGGCGATTGGCGGTATGGTGGTGCCCGCCCTGATCTATTGGTTTCTCAACCGCGACAATCCTCCCGCCCTCGCTGGCTGGGCGATTCCCACCGCCACCGACATCGCGTTCGCCCTCGGTGTACTGGCCTTGCTCGGCAAGCGGGTGCCGGTGTCGCTCAAGCTGTTCCTGATGACCCTGGCGATCATCGACGACCTGGGCGCCATTATCATCATCGCCATCTTCTACTCCGGCGCCCTGTCCACCTTGTCGCTCATGCTGGCGGCCGCCTGCATCGCCGCGCTGGTGGCGATGAACCGGATGGGGGTGGTCAAGCTCGGGCCCTACATGGTCGTGGGCCTGATCCTCTGGATCTGCGTACTCAAGAGCGGTGTCCATGCCACGCTGGCCGG
The DNA here is from genome assembly GCF_014268705.1 of Pseudomonas sp. SWRI179. NCBI lineage: Bacteria > Pseudomonadati > Pseudomonadota > Gammaproteobacteria > Pseudomonadales > Pseudomonadaceae > Pseudomonas > Pseudomonas sp. SWRI179. Next base: position 28,613 of record NZ_JABWRA010000043.1, read on the forward strand.
GGTAACCCTGGCGTTCTGCATCCCGCTGCGCACGAAAAACGCCGAGACCTCGCCGCTGCTGACCCTGGAACATGCCCTGCATCCCTGGGTGGCCTACGGCATCCTGCCGCTGTTCGCTTTCGCCAATGCTGGCCTGTCCCTGAGCGGCGTCACCGTCGAGAGCTTCACCCATCACGTACCGATGGGGATTGCCATCGGCCTGTTGCTGGGCAAGACCGTCGGCGTCTTCGGCCTGACCTGGCTGGCGGTCAAAATCGGCATCGCCAGCCTGCCCGCCGGGGCCAATTGGGGGCAGATCCTGGGGGTGGCGATCCTTTGCGGGATCGGCTTTACCATGAGCCTGTTCGTTGGCTCCCTCGCGTTCGAGCCGGGTGTGAGTGACTACGCCGGCATGGATCGGATGGGGATTCTTACGGGTTCGATTCTGGCGGCGTTGTTGGGGTATGCGGTGACGGCGGCGGCCAGTCGTAAGCAGCCTGTATTGCCTGACTGATTCCTGGCTGCCAGAAAGGGGAGCATATCCGTTGCTGCGGTAACGGCTGCTTAGGGTTTCGCCCTTACTGCGAGTCACTTTTGGAAGAGCCGGGAGCCGGACCAGCCAAAAGTAACCAAAAGCGCTTTGCCCCACCACTCGGCACCTCGCCTAGGCTCGGTGTGCCCTCACTCCGGCATTGCTCCGTGGGCCCGCCGCGAAGGGCCATCCATGACCCATCGCGGCTATCCCGGCATCCATGCCGGGATGCCCACTCCACAATGCCTGCGTTCGGCCAGCGTGGTTTAACGGGGCGCCCAGATCAAGATCAAAGTCCAAAGCAAGAGCAAGAGCAAGAGCAAGCGGGGCATAGGCCGGCACTTATTTGACTGAGCCACCGCTATCGCGAGCAGGCTCGCTCCCACAATAGGCCTGCAGCCAGACACGAGACTCATGGGCACCTGGATCACCTGTGGGAGCGAGCCTGCTCGCGATTACACCGGCACCTCCAACATCACTGCAAACTGACACACCGCCTTCGCGAGCAAGCCCGCTCCCACAGGAGGAACGCGGTCCCCAGCATGAGCCAGGTCGGCTATAAGGCCGCCTCGCTCGGCTTTTGATTTCGATCTGGGGCGCCCCGTTAACCACGCTGCCTTCGTGGCGTCTGAAAAAAGTGACCCGCCGTAAGGGCTGAACCATAAGCCGCCGTTACCGCAGCAACGGATATACACCCCGCAACCCGAAACAAAATCCATAAAAAAACGGCGCTTTCCCTCCCAGGAACAAGCGCCGTTTTTCTGACCTGATTCCAGCTTAGTGCGATACGCGACTCGTGCCATCCACAGTGGAAATACGAACCCGCTCACCCACACGGAACACCTCGTTCTCCTGAACCTGCTGCACATAGGCACGCATACTGCCGTCATCTTCACGCACAGTGATTTCCACACCCTGGGTACGGGTCAGGCCTTCTTCAGTGGCGGAACCGATCAGGCCACCGGCCACCGCACCGATCACAGCAGCGACGATGCTGCCACGGCCACCGCCGATGGCGCTGCCGCCCACACCACCGACCACGGCACCCGCCGCACCGCCGATCGGGGTCTTGGTGCCTTCGATCTTGACCGGACGCAGGGATTCGATGGTCCCCATGCGAATCGTCTGCACGCGACGCGCTTCGTCACGGGAGTAGGAGTCACCGGTCAGGCTCGACTGACAGCCAGTGAGCAACATCGCCATCGTGGAAAAGGAAGCAACCAGCAAAACAGACTTACGCATAGCATCAACTCCAAAAGACAGGGATTCATTAAACTCCCCAGCTTGACGCCTGTCACGGCCTTGCCGGGATAAAATTGTTTTCATTCAGGTGGGATACAGGCGCACCGGAAAAATTCACCAAACAGTAGCGCCAATTTACGAAACCTGCGTCATCAACCCAGGGATTTTTTCATGGACTATTTCATTATCGTCCTCACCACCGTGGCCGGCCTGTACTTCCACGGGTGGCTGTACGTGCGGATCAAACGCTGGATGGACCGCGACCTGGCACTGTCGTTGGCGGGGCAGGATGAGCTGAAAAAGACCTACATGCTGCAACAATTGACCCGCGCCCGAGAACAAGGCATCAAGCGCAGGGACCTGCCGCAATGGTTGCAAACCGCTGCGGCAGATTATCCGCCTAAGGCGCCAGGCGCTCGCGAGTCCAGTTCGCCCCTTGCAGGCGGTAGTTGAGGCGATCATGCAGGCGGCTTGGGCGGCCCTGCCAGAACTCGATGCGCTCGGGCAGCAAGCGGTAACCGCCCCAATGCTCCGGGCAATGGGGTTGGCTGTCACTGAAACGTTGCTCGGTGGCCTTGAGCAAATCGTCCAACTCCGCGCGCCCTGAAATCACCCGGCTCTGGGGTGAAGCCCAGGCGCCGAGACGGCTGCCCAGCGGGCGAACCTGGTAATAGGCGTCCGACTCTTGCGCCGTGACCTTGACCACTTTGCCTTCGATGCGCACCTGGCGTTCCAGGGCCGGCCAGAAAAACGTCATGGCCGCGAATGGATTCGCGGCCAGTTGTTGGCCCTTGGCGCTGTCGTAGTTGGTGAAGAACGTAAAGCCCAGGGCATCCAGGCCCTTGAGCAGCAGGATCCGGCAATGCGGGCGCCCCTCTGCATCCACCGTCGCCAGGGTCATGGCGTTGGCCTCCACCGGGGCCTGTTCGGTTTTCACCGCGTCGGCGAACCATTGGTGGAACAATGCAAACGGCTCGGCCGGGGCTTGTGCCTCGGTCAAGCCGTCGCGGGTGTAGTCGCGGCGCATATCAGCCAGCGGTTGGGTCATGGCGCATTCCTTATGGTTAGCCCATCACTGCTTCGGAGTCTCGGCGGCCGCGACTTTCTTGGTATCGGTGGCGGCTTTGGCCGGTTGGGGTTTCTTCGCCGGGGTGGCGGGCTTGGCCGGGGCTTTTTTTGCAGGCGCCTTGGTCGCGGCTTTTTTGGCCGGCGCTTTCTTGGCCGAGGCTTTCTTGGTCGAAGCCACCGCTTTTTTAGCCGCAGGCGCAGGGGCCGGGGCAGCAGGCTTCACATCCTGGGCGGCAACCATGGTCACCGGGGCCGGCGCCGGCATGTTGTATTTGCTCAGCAGCGCAACCATGGTGTTGGCGGGCGTGACCAGCAGTTCCACACGACGGTTCAAGGCGCGACCCTCGACGCTATCGTTGGCCGCACGTGGCGCCACTGCGCCCATGCCGCGCAGCATCAGGCGATCGCGTTGCAGGCCGCTGAGGCGGAAAATCGCCGCCACGGACTGGGCACGCTCCTGGCTGAGCTTGAGGTTGGCCGGGGCGGCGCCCGAGGTATCGGCATGGCCGAGAATCAGCACGGCGGTCTTCGGATCGGCCTCGAGGATCTTCGCCACGCGGGTGAACGGGCCGAGCGTCACAGGCAACAGCATGGCCGGGCGGTCCGGGTTGAACGAGCCGTCCACGGGCGCGGTGACCACCAGCACGTTGTCGCGGCGCTCGAGTTCGAGCTTGCTGTCCTTGATGGCGGTGCGCAGCTTCGGCTCGTAGTCGTCGAGCCAGGCCTGGGTAACTTTCGGATCGGGCATCGGCACCGCCTTGGCGGTTTCCTGATCCTTGCCGCCGAACGGCCACCACCACTTGCCATTGCTTTCGGCTTCGGCCTTGGCAACCGCTGTTGGCACCTTGGCCTCAGGCTTGGCTTCAGCTTTTGCTTCGGCTTTTCTGGCAGCGTCTGCGGCGGTTTCCTCGGAAGAGAACGGCCACCACCAATGGCTGGCGCCCTCGGTCTTGGCTTGCGGTGCGACGGCGGCTGGCTTCAGGGGCGCCACTGGCGCCGTATCCTTGGCCGCTACCTTGTCGGAAGAACCGAACGGCCACCAGCCACTGCCGCCCTCGGCATCATTTTGTGGGGTTTGTGCGCAACCGGTGATAGCGAAGCACAGCGCCAGAGCGAGGGTTTTATTCGATGACATTGGATATCCACAAAATGATCTAGATGAAAAAACAAGGCCATGTTTTGACCGCATAAACAGACGATTGGAAACTGAAAAGGACACGAGGTTCCTGTGTCCATGGCCTTCAATGGCGTTTTATAGACAAGTGGCAAGCACCCGCGCAAGGTTCTGCGCGCGCGGGTCCATCAACACGTAAGGCCCAAGCGTGTTGGTCACGAAGCCGAACGCGACATCATGTTCGGGATCGGCAAACCCGATCGAGCCTCCTGCCCCCGGATGACCGAACGCCCGTGGGCCGAGGCCATAGGTCGCATTCGGCACATCCGGCTGGTCAAGCATGCAGCCCAGGCCAAAACGGGTCTGGGTCAACAACGTCTTATCCTCGCCGAGGCTGTGCTGGCGAGTCAGTTCGTCGAGCATTTCACCTTCCAGCAGGCTGCCATCGAGCAGTCCCGCGTAGAACCCAGCCAGGCTACGGGCATTGCCGTGGCCGTTGGCCGCCGGTTGCTGCATGCGTCGCCATTCCGGTTTGTTGGTGCTGGTCATGATCGACGGCGGATTGATAAAGGCCCGGGTGGTCATGGCCGTGGGCTCGCGCATCGTCACCTGCAACAGGCGCTGGGCCGCCGCATCGCCGACGTTGCCTTTGCCACGGGCGATGTGGGCCACGCGATAAAACTCCTCGTCGGCCAGGCCCACGTGAAAATCCAGGCCCAACGGCTTGGCGACGCGGGCCACGATGGACTCCCCCGGGCCTCGCCCGTCGGCCCGGCGCAACAACTCGCCCACCAGCCAGCCGTAAGTGATCGCGGCATAACCGTGACCCTCGCCCGGCGTCCACCAAGGCGTTTCGGCCGCCAGGGCGTCGACCATGGTTTGCCAGTCATACAGCGCTTCGGGCGGCAACAGCTCACGCAACGCCGGAAGTCCGGCCTGATGGCAGAGCAGATGGCGCAGGGTAATGCCAGCTTTGCCCGCCGCCGCAAACTCAGGCCAATAGCGGGCCACCGGGGCGTCCAGTTGCAACTTGCCTTCGGCCACCAGTTGCAAGGCGGTGACGGCGGTGAACGTCTTGGTGCAGGAGAACAGGTTAGCGATGGTGTCGCTGTGCCAGGCTTCATGGCCATCCTTGTCGGCGGTACCGGCCCACAGGTCGATGACCGTGCGCCCCCCCACCTGGATGCACAACGCCGCGCCGCGCTCCTGGGGGTCATCGAACAATGCCGCGAACGCTTCACGCACCGCTTCGAACTGAAGCTCGTAATGACCTTGAATTTGCACCCGTAACTCCCTTGAAACAAACACTTTTAAGGTGGCTGGCATTGTTTCAGCCATTCAGGCTTTTGGGAACCGCCGCAAGACGGCTGACCGGACTGGTTCTGGCCTTCGTGGCGAGGGAGCTTGCTCCCGCTGGGGTGCGCAGCAGCCCTGTTCAGACCGCACACCATAGACCTGGCACACCGCTGTGCCAGGTTTGGGGCTGCTTCGCAGCCCAGCGGGAGCAAGCTCCCTCGCCACAAAAGCTCCCACTTGCTACAAAAGCGCCCTTGCCACAGCAGGTCATTGCACGTATCAGGAAATCTCCCGCCGAAACGGCGGCAATGCATTGAGGATCGCCTTGCCATAGCGCTGGGTCACCAGCCTGCGGTCGAGCAAGGTGATGGTGCCGCGGTCTTCTTCGGTGCGCAGCAAGCGGCCACATGCCTGGACCAGCTTCAGCGAAGCGTCCGGCACGGAGATTTCCATGAACGGATTGCCTCCGCGGGCTTCAATCCACTCGGCCAGCGCCGCCTCTACCGGATCGTCGGGAACCGAGAAGGGGATCTTGGCGATCACCACGTGCTCGCAATAGGCACCGGGCAAGTCCACGCCTTCAGCGAAACTCGCCAGGCCGAACAACACGCTGGAATCACCACCGTCGACCCGTGCCTTGTGCTTGTTCAGGGTTTCCTGCTTCGACAGGTTGCCCTGGATGAACACCTGCTTGCGCCAATCACGGTCCAAGCCATCGAACACGTCCTGCATCTGCTTGCGCGAGGAAAACAGCACCAGCGTGCCCCGTGAGCCTTCCACCAGTTCCGGCAGGTCGCGGATGATCGCCGCCGTATGGCCGGCGGCGTCCCGGGGGTCGGCCTTGAGGTCCGGCACCCGCAGCACACCGGCGTCGGCGTGATGGAAGGGGCTTGGCACCACGGCGGTCACGGCCTTCTTCGGCAGGCCGGCGCGCATGCGGAAGCGGTCGAACGTGCCGAGGGCGGTCAGGGTGGCGGAGGTCACCAGCGCGCCGTAGGCCACGTTCCACAGGTTGCGCCGCAGCATTTCCGCCGCCAGGATCGGGCTGGCATTGACCTCGATGTCGAACAGCGAACCGCTTTCGGCCAGGGTCAGCCATCGCGCCATCGGCGGGTTGTCTTCCGGGTCTTCGGCGGTGAAGGCCGTCCACAGTTCCCAGTTGCCTTGGGAGCGGGACAGCAGGCTGCCGAACAGCGGATACCACTCCTCGGCCTGGTTGCTGGCGATACCAATGTTGACCTCGCCATCCATGCCCTCCTTGAGCAGGTCGGTCAGCCGCGTGAACAGATCCGTCAGGCGCGCGAAACCTTTCTTGAGCTCGATGCCCATTTCGCGCATGTGTTCAGGAATCACCCCGCCGACAAACCGGTGGCGTGGCCGCTCGCGGCCCTCGACGTCTTCGCCGGGCTTGAAATCGGCCAGTTGCTCGCACGCGGTGAACATGAACTGCTGGTTCGTCTTGATTTCCCGCGCCAGCTCCGGCACTTGCTCGATGAACTTGCCCAGGTCGCCCGGCAACGGATGCTGGGCCAAGAGCTTGGTGAGGTTCTTGGCGGTGGTTTCCAGCCAATCGGCGGTGGAGCGCAGCCGGGTGTAATGGGCGAAATGGCCGATGGCCTTGTCCGGCAGGTGATGGCCTTCGTCGAACACGTAGATCGTGTCGCGCGGGTCCGGCAGCACCGCACCGCCGCCCAGGGCCAGGTCGGCCAGGACCATGTCGTGGTTGGTGACAATGACGTCGACCTTGCCCATGCCTTCCCGGGCCTTGTAGAAGGCGCACTGGCCGAAGTTAGGGCAATGGCGGTTGGTGCACTGGCTATGGTCGGTCGTCAGGCGAGACCAGTCGGCGTCTTCCAGGGCCGTGGACCAGCTGTCGCGGTCGCCGTCCCATTTATTGCCGGCCAGCTTTTCGATCATGCTGGTAAACAGCTTCTGGCTGGCTTCATCGACCTCGATCTTGAAGCCTTCTTCTTCGAACAACTGGGCCGTGGCAGTCTGGGCGTGGCCTTCCTGGAGCAACATGTCGAGCTTGGACAGGCACATGTAGCGCCCGCGGCCCTTGGCCAGGGCGAACGTGAAGTTCAGCCCGCTGTTGCGCATCAGGTCGGGCAGGTCCTTGTAGACAATCTGCTCCTGCAGGGCGACGGTGGCCGTGGCGATCACCAGGCGTTTGCCAGCGGCCTTGGCAGTCGGAATCGCTGCCAGGCTGTAGGCCACGGTCTTGCCGGTACCGGTGCCGGCCTCCACCGCCACGATGGCAGGCTCGCCGCTGCGCCGGCCTTCGTCGTCGGTGTCGATGTCACCCAGGACTTTTGCCACTTCGGCAATCATCAGGCGCTGGCCATATCGCGGCTTGAGGCTCTTGGCTTCGAGAAAACGCGAATAGGCGCCCTGGATCGTGGTTTTGAGTTCGGTGCTGATCATGAATGGTCGGGCGCTAAAAACGCTGGATAAATTTTCAGTGGTTCGGATCGGCGGCTATCATACCCCGCTAATGAATCCTGCGCAGAACGGAGTAACCCAATGACACCCTTTGCCCTCGTCTACACCCTGCATTTACTGGCGGCCCTGATCTGGGTCGGCGGCATGTTCTTCGCCTGGATGATCCTGCGACCCGCAGCAATGACGGCGCTAGAGGGCCCTGCCCGGCTCAAGTTATGGGTAGAAGTGTTTCAGCGTTTTTTCGTCTGGGTCTGGGTGGCCGTGGTGCTTTTACCGATCAGCGGCGTCGGCCTGATCCATCTGCGCTTCGCCGGCTTCGAAACCGCGCCGCGTTATGTGCAGATCATGATGGGGCTGTACATAGTGATGACAGCACTGTTTATCCGCATCCAGGGCTTGCAACTGCCCGTTTTGCGTAACGCCGTAACGGCGCAGGACTGGCCGGCGGGTGCGGCGGTGCTCGGGAAAATCCGGCGGTTGGTGGGGATCAATTTGTTGATCGGGTTGCTGGTGGTGGCGCTTGGCGCGGCGCGGCCGATGTTCTGAAAAAAATCGTCGATATCACACTGAACTTGTGGGAGCGGGCTTGCTCGCGAAGGCGTTGGGTCAATCAACATTGATTAACCTGACACGCCCTCTTCGCGAGCAAGCCCGCTCCCACATGAGGTTCGCCATACGTTTAGAACCGCTGCACCGTCACCGCCCCCGCCGCTCCGGCAGGCCCGGGCTGGCCGTCGGCGCCAGGGCGACCGCTCTTGCCGCCATCCGCGGTATAGACCACGCAGCCCTTGGCCTTGCCGCCCGCCCCAGGCTTGCCGCCGTGTCCCGCCGGGCCACCGGCACCGCCATCCACCGTGACCTTGATCTGCTCGGCAGGATAGGCCCGGGGCAGTTCGAGGCGCACCTGCGCGCCGGCGGCGCCCGGCTGGCCATCGCTGCCATTGCTGCCATCGGCACCGCGACCGGCCGAGCCCCAGGTGCAACCCGGCGCCTGGCCATTGGCACCGTCGAGCCCCACGTAACCCGGTGCTCCGGTGCCGCCACGGGCATCCACCGACAACAACGGCCCATTCAACACCTTGAAACGCAGGTTGAGATCGCGCCCCGGCCGCGCGGCCTTGGTGTAGGTACCCGGTGCGCCCCGTGAAGTGATCTGGCTGCCCTCGGCCAATTCAGCCCGGGCCACTTTCATTTCCAATGCCTGCTGCGCCGGCACGATGGCGATCCGCGCTTCACGCCCCAGGTGCAATTGGTCGATGGACAGTTCAGCGACATTGGACGGCACCAGCAGCGTGCCGTAATCGGCCACCTCCAGACGTTCCAGGGTCAGTGTGCTGGTGGTATTGGGCAGGCGCATCAACGAATGGCTTTCGACCTGGAGCACCTGGGCCGAAGCCCACGGGCATACAAGGGCGGCAAGCAGACACAATTTACGCATGGGAAGCCTCTGGCGCGGTCGGGAGGGTTTGCAGATGGAAGATGCCGAACAGCAGCACTCTGAGGCGGTCACGGCCAGGGGCGGCGCGGCCACGGAAACTGGCCCGGAACAACAGCAGTTCCAGCACGTGCAGCACCAGCAAAAAAGCACCGGCGAAATTGACCAGCAGATGCAGCGGATGGACGAACGGCACGACCAGGTTGACCAGCACCACCAGCCAGAACAGCAGGGTCAGCAAGCGCCCCAGCCCCCAAAACACCTTCATACGCCCCCCTGATGGAGAATTATTCTTTGCGCGCACAGTAACGGCTTGCGCGCCGGATAAGCCAGAGGGCCAGGCAAATTTAATCCAACCCGAGCCCCGGCCGACCGGATCGCCCTCCCGACGATCCGGCAGCTCTGGCTCGCTGCTCAGCGCTGGAGATGCAATTCGACCCGGCGATTCTGCGCGCGCCCTTCGTCGGTCTCATTGTCGGCCACCGGCTCGCTTTCACCCTTGCCTTCGCTGGTGAGTTTGTCGGGGGCGAGTCCCTGGGTCAGCAAATACTCCACGACGCTACTGGCGCGACGTTCGGACAGCCCTTGGTTATAGGCATCGCTGCCGACGCTGTCGGTGTGGCCCACTACCCGAATGCTGGCGACATTGACATGGCTGAGCTTGCCAATCAGCCCATCGAGCTGGCTTCGAGCCTCTGCGGTGAGATCGGATTTGTCGAAATCGAACAGCACCTTGCCCGCGTCGTTGAGGGTAATGACTTCGCTGGTCGGCGCTTGCGGTTCGACCGGTGGCGCGCTGGCGGGGTATTGCGGCACCGGGCAGCCATGATGCTCGACCGGTGTATTGGCTGGGGTATCGGGACAACGGTCGCGGCGGTCGAACACGCCATCATCGTCTTCATCGCCATCCTGGGCGTAGCAGATCAAGCCACCGCCCAGCAGCCCCAAGGCGGCGCCACCAGCGGCCCAACCGCTGCTTTCAATGGCCCCCAACCCGCCGCCGACGAGGCCGCCGATCAGGCTACAGATTGGCCAGGTGCGTTGATTGAGGGGTGCGCTGCCGTCGCTGTGAGTGGCGCAACCGGACAACAGACTGCTCGCCAGCAGCACCGGTAAGGCGGCCCTGATTAGAACGTTCATGTGAAGGCTCCTGTGTCACCGGCCCATACCGGTCACACAGGAGTAAAGACCCGCATCCGCAACTCTACAAGCCGCGGATGCCAAGGGTTTCAACGGTTTATCTTGATCTCCGTGCGGCGGTTCATCGCACGGCCGTCGGCGGTCTTGTTATCGGCCACCGGCTGGCTCTCACCGGCGCCGGACACCGAGACAAAACTGGACTGCGGCACGCCGTTTTCGACCAGGTATTTCACCACCGAATCGGCTCGCCGCTGCGACAGTTTCTGGTTGTACGCATCGCTGCCAACGCTGTCGGTGTGGCCGGTGACACTCAGTTGCGCGGTGGACGTTTCCTGCTTCAGGCGGGTGGCGACCGTGCTCAGTACATCCTTGTCGGCTGGGGTCAGCGTGGCTTTGTTGAATTCAAAGTGCACATCGCGGATCACGATGGTTTCTTCCTTGACCACGACCGCTTCTTCGACCACCGGCGCCAGTGCGGGCGGCGGGCAACCGTCGGCATCGACCTGCACGCCCTTCGGTGTGCCCGGGCATTTGTCACGGCTGTCCGGCACGCCATCGCCGTCTTCGTCGCCGTCGCCCTTGACCCAGCAATAAGCTGCCGCCATGCCGCCAACATACAACGCGCCGCCGCCAGCCCAGGAAGTGCTTTCTATGGCGCCCAATCCGGCGCCGATCGCTCCGCCGACGGCCGCACAGGTCGGCCAGTCGGTTTTCTGCAAACCTGCGCAACCAGTCAACACACTGGTTAGCAGAACCAGGGGTAACGCTGTCCGAACTATGCTCATCGGGTTTCTCCTTGAGGGATCGGCTTGGCGCCGATTCAGGGGAGTAAAGACCCGACTTCGAATCTACGCCAGCCTGAGCAATCGCGGGTTTTCGCCCCGTGTTTACGACGTTTGCGCACATTCCGGGACAAACCGCTCTAGGCCATGATGTCCGGGCAGGCTATCGTGGTGGTTCTGACTGAGGAACTTCGATGACCGTTGCCATTTCTTCGCGTACGCCCCAGCAAGCCCTGGCGGCCGTGCTTGACCGTTATGCCCCGCAAACTCTGCTGCTGATCGGTGCCAGCGGCTTCCCCGCACTCGAAGCCTTCCAGCAGGCCCACCCCGACACCGAAGTGGTCCACGCCGGCCCCGGCGCGCTGCCGGCGGACGTGGCGGCGCGCCGTTTTGACCTGGCCCTGGCACTCGATTGCCTGGAGCATTTGCCCAAGCGCGAGGGCCTGAACCTGCTGGGCGGCATCCGCAATCTCAACGCCAGCCGCATCGCCGTGCTGGCCGACCTCACTGCCTGCGGCTGGCAAGAGACGGACTTTTTCTCCCTGGCCCTGCAAGCCAGTGAGCGATTCCAGCGTGACGATCAGGTGCTGACCCTGTTCACCTACGATCTGCTTGAATACAAACAAGTCCCCGACTGGCTCAACTCACGTTTCTGGGCCAACCCGGAAAACTTCGGAAAATATTGGTGGTAACCGTGAACACAAGCTCCCAATCACCCATTTGCCCTTGCGGCAGTGGCAATTCACTGGACGCCTGCTGCGGCCACTATCACGACGGTCACCCGGCGCCCTGCGCCGAAGCCTTGATGCGTTCGCGCTATAGCGCCTATGTGCTGGGCCTGGTGGATTATCTGGTCGCCACCACCCTGCCCGCCCAGCAGCAAGGCCTCGATCGCCAGTCGATCAGCGAGTGGAGCGCCAACAGCACCTGGTTGGGGCTGGAGGTGGAAAGCAGCGAAGTGTTCGGCGGTAAACCGGAACACGCCTTCGTCACGTTCACGGCGCGCTGGCACGATGGCCAGGGCGAGCATAGCCACCGGGAGCAGTCCTCGTTTGTGCAGAACGACGGGCGCTGGTACTTCATCGACCCGACCGTGCCGGTGAAGACGGGACGCAACGACGATTGTCCGTGCGGCAGCGGGTACAAATTCAAGAAATGCTGCGCCGGTTACTTCAACCGCTGATTTTTCGGAAACGTCCGACGCTCGTCCATCGGCCCATAGGGCTAGACTGGGGATAAACCAGAGGCACGGACATGACCCTTCCATCCTTCTTGCTGCGCGTCACCTGCCTGCTGCTGTTCTTCGGGTTCGGCGGCTGTGCCTCCTGGCAAGGTGATGAAGCCCCTGAGCCCCAGGTGCACCTGGTCAAGGTCGAGGTGATCCGGGCCCGGCTGGTGGAACAGCGGTTCATGCTGCACTTTCGCGTCGACAACCCCGGCGACAGCGACCTGACCGTTCGTGGCCTGACCTACCGTGTCCACTTGGGCGAGCTGTTGCTGACCGAAGGTGAGCATGAACACTGGTTCACCGTGCGCCCCAGGCACAGCGCCTACTTCAAGGTGCCGGTGCGCACCAACCTGTGGTCCCAGGTGCGGGAAGTGGTGAAGCTGCTGGAGAAACCCCGGGAACAGATCCCCTATCGTCTGGAAGGTGAGCTGGAAACCGGATTATTCATCGCCCACTACGTGCACCTTGAGCGCAATGGCGTGATAATCGCCGCCGATTTAATTGCGGAGTAACCCCGATGACCCAGCAACCCCACGTTCACGGCCCTGATTGCAACCACGATCACGACCATCACCACGATCATGACCACGGCCACGTCCACGGCCCGAACTGCGGCCACGCCCACCAGGAGCCAGTACGCAACGCCCTGAAGGATGTCGGTCGCAACGACCCTTGCCCGTGTGGCAATGGCAAGAAATTCAAGAAATGCCACGGGGCTTGAGGGGCTGGGCGGAGATAATCTTCGCCTGTTAAATCGCTATCGCGAGCAGGCTCGCTCCCACACTGGATTTACGGTGAGGCGATATCCAATGATCGCCGCAGAATCAATGTGGGAGCGGGCTTGCTCGCGAATGCGGTGGGTCAGTTGGCAGTGATTAACCTGACACGCCCTCTTCGCGAGCAAGCCCGCTCCCACAGGGGAATTGCGGGTGAAGCGATATCCAATGATTGCCGCAAAATCAATGTGGGAGCGAGCCTGCTCGCGATGAGGCCAGCACATTCACTGCATATGTATCAGCCCGCCTGCAGAATCCGCTCCACACCCACCACCGTCGCATACTCACCGTGCAAGTTGCCCAGGGACATCGCATGCACCTCGGCCGCCGAACGAGGATTGCCGAAGTAATCGGTCTTGTCGAAGGTATAGCAGGCGTCCTCGGCCACCCAAGTGTCGAACCCCAGGTTGCCGGCCGTGCGCGCCGTGGACTCCACCGAGTTGTGCGTCGCCACACCGACGATCACCAATTGCCCGATGCCGGCTTCGCGCAGGTCTTGCTCCAGGCCCGTGCCACTGAACGCATCCGGCACCTGTTTTTGCACCAGCCGTTCGCCGGTCATCGGCGCGAACCGCGGCTGGACCTCCACCCCCGACTGCCCCGGCCAGAACACCGAGTCCGGCGAACGGGACAAGTGATGAACGTGAATCACCGGCCGCGCCGTGTGTCGCCAGAAGGCCAGCAGCTCCAGCATGCGCAGCTCGGCCTCGGGGTTGTTGCGAGGGCCGAGCCTGGGGTGAAGGATGCCTTTTTGTTGATCGATGAGGATCAGCGCCGCGTCGTGCTGTAGCTCCATGCCGGTTTTCTCTTGCTCGTTCATTGAATGTTCCACACTTGAGCATCCCCTTTTCCAACAGGCAAGCCTTCGAGCAAACGCGCTGACTTGTGGCGAGGGAGCTTGCTCCCGCTCGGTTGCGCAGCAATCGTAAAAACCTGCCAGCCGTATTTTCCTGGCACACCGTGTCGAATGGTTTTGGGGCCGCTGCGCAGCCCAGCGGGAGCAAGCTCCCTCGCCACAGGTTCACAGTCGTCCTTGAGTGAACAGCAGGGCTTTCATCGCTAAATCAACAAATAACCCTCGCCCCCGCTTGCGCGGCCCCCGCCTGCTCACTAACGTAGCGCCTTTATCGGTGCCACCCCCTCCCGCAGGAGCTTTGCCATGGCCTCGCCAGCCTCTATTTCCCTTATCCCCCGGCTCGGCGTTGCCGCCGCAGTGGCCAGTGTGCTCGGTTTGAGCGGATGCCAGACCTGGAATGCCCAGGAAACTGTCCCGCCGACTTCCGGCGTGCAGCCGCTCAAGGGGCTGGCGCAGAACGTCTCGGTCCGCCGCAATGCCACAGGCATGCCGCTGATCGAAAGCAACAGCTTCCATGACGCCCTGTTCACCCTCGGCTACGTCCACGCCAGCGACCGCATTGCCCAGATGGTCACCCTGCGCCTGCTGGCCCAGGGGCGGTTGGCAGAGATGTCCGGCGCCGAACGGCTGGACGTCGACCGCTACATGCGCGCCGTCAACCTGAAGAAAAACGCCGACGAGCTGTACAAGGCGTCTTCGCCACGGCTCAAGCGCTTCTTTGAAGTCTATGCCCGCGGCGTCAACGCCTACCTGTTCCGCTACCGCGACAAACTGCCGGCGGACCTGGCCGCCACTGGCTACAAGCCCGAATACTGGAAGCCGGAAGATTCAGCGTTGATGTTCTGCCTGCTGAATTTCAGCCAGTCAGCCAACCTGCCGGAAGAAGTCGCCAGCCTGGTGCTGGCCCAGACCGTCAACAACGACAAGCTCGCCTGGCTGAGCCCATCCTATCCGGACGAGCAACTGCCCGTGGCCGAGGCTGATAAGCTCCAAGGCCTGCGCCTCAACGGCCAGATCCCAGGCCTGAACGAAATCAGCAAGGCCACCGGCCAGTTGGCCGGGCTGAATCTGTTGGGCGCTGCGTCTGCAAGCAACTGGGCCATCGCGCCGCAACGCAGCCGCAGCGGCAAGAGCTTGTTGGCCAGCGACAGCCATGGGCCGCTGGGCATGCCGGGGCTGTGGAGTCCCGTACAGATCCGCGCGCCCAAGTACCAGGCGGCCGGGGTTTCCGTGGCGGGCATCCCAATGATCCTGGCTGGTTTCAACGGCAAGGTGGCCTGGAGCATGACCAGCGTGCTGGGAGACAACCAGGACCTGTTCCTGGAAAAAATCCGACGCCAGGGCAACAGCCTGTCCTACGAGGTCAACGGCAAATGGCAGCCAGTGATCGTGCGCAACGAAACCTACTTCATCAAAGGCCAGCGACCGATTCGTGAAGCCGTGTTCGAAACCCGCCACGGCCCGTTGCTCAACAGTGCCCAAGGGCCGGCCATGGCCAACGGCTTTGGCCTGGCCTTGCAGACCCCCAGCTTCGGCGACGACAAGACCCTGGATGCCTTGTTCGACCTGTCCCGGGCACAGAACGTCGAGAAAGCCTCAGATGCCAGCCGGGAAATCCGCGCCATGGCGGTGAACCTGGTCTTTGCCGACGCCAGCCATATCGGCTGGCAAGTCACCGGTCGCTACCCGAACCGCCGCGAAGGCGAAGGCCTGTTGCCATCGCCAGGCTGGGACGGTCGCTACGATTGGGACGGTTACGCCGACCCGATGTTGCACCCCTACGATCAAGACCCGGCCCAGGGCTGGCTCGGCACGGCCAACCAACGGGTCATTCCCCATGGTTATGGCATGCAATTGTCCAACTCCTGGGGCGCACCGGAGCGTGGCGAACGCATGGCCGAATTGGCCAGCGCGGGCAAGCACGACACCCGCAGCCTGACCGCCATGCAATACGACCAGAGCACGACGTTCGCGGCCAAGCTCAAGCGCGTCTTCGAAGCCCCGGGCATGACCCAGCCGCTCAAACAAGCGATCGACGCCCTGCCGGTGGCTGACCGGGCCAAGGCCCGCGAGGCCTATACCCGCTTGATGGCATTCGATGGCCGGCTCAGCCCGACCTCCGCCGACGCGGCGATCTATGGGCTGTTCCTGCAGGAAAGCATGAAGCAGATTTTCCTCGACGAGCTGGGCCCGGACAGCAGCGCGGCGTGGCAGGCGCTGGTCGCCAACGGCCAATTGTCCTACTCGGCCCAGGCCGATCATCTGCTGGGGCGCGAAGACAGCCCATTCTGGGACGATGTGCGCACACCGCAGAAAGAAGACAAGGCCGTCATCCTCGCCCGCAGCCTGGCCGCCACCATCAGTGCCGGTGACAGCCAGTTGGGCGGTGACCACAAGGCTTGGCAGTGGGGCCAGTTGCATCGTTATACGTGGAAAAACAGCAACGGCCAGATCGTACGTGGCCCGCTGCCGGCCGGCGGAGACAGCACCACGCTCAACACGGCGGCGTTTGCCTGGGGGCAGGATTTCGCCACCACCCTGGCGCCTTCCATGCGCTTTATCGTCGACTTCGGCCAGCCTGAACCGTTGATGATCCAGGACGGCACCGGCCAGTCCGGCAACCCGGTCAGCCCGCACTATGCCAATGGCATCGATCCATGGATCAAGGGGCAGTACCAGAATTTGCCGCTGCAATCGCAGAACTTCGATCGAGCCTACGGCAAGACGCGGTTGACCCTGGTGCCTGGCAAGTAACTGCAACCCCGGGCCTGGAGACAGGATTTGTGGCGAGGGAGCTTGCTCCCGCTGGGCTGCGAAGCAGGCCCCTGCATGTCTACAAGCAGACCGCATCAACCGGTTTACGACTGCTGCGCAGCCGAGCGGGAGCAAGCTCCCTCGCCACGGGTTCAGTGGATCCACCCCGAAAACCCGATAGAACTTCTCCCCCCGCCCTCGCCTCTACCTGACAAGCCCATCGCTCCGGTGACTGCATGGATCTTGTCATTGCCCGCCCCGAAGGCTTGTACTGCCCGCCCGGGGATTTCTACATCGACCCGTGGCGCGCGGTGGAACGCTCGGTCATCACCCACGCCCACGGCGACCATGCCCGCAGCGGCAACCAACACTACCTGGCGGCGGCACCCGGCGAAGGCATCCTGCGTTCCCGCCTGGGCCAGGACATCAACCTGCAAACCCTGCCCTACGGCGAACGCCTGCAACACCACGGCGTAACCTTGAGTTTTCACCCCGCCGGCCACGTCCTGGGCTCGGCCCAGGTGCGGCTGGAGTACCAAGGCGAGGTCTGGGTGGCGTCGGGGGACTACAAAGTCGAGCCTGACGGCACCTGCGCGCCGTTCGAACCGGTGAAGTGCCATACCTTCATCACCGAATCGACCTTCGGCCTGCCGATCTATCGTTGGCAACCCCAGGCGCAGATTTTCGAGGAGATCAACCAGTGGTGGCGCGCAAACATTGCCGCCGGCCGGGCCAGCGTGTTGTTCTGCTATTCCTTCGGCAAGGCCCAGCGGATTCTTCACGGCATCGATGAAAGCCTCGGACCGATCCTCGCCCACGGCGCGGTGGAACCGCTGAACCGGGTCTATCGCGAGGCAGGCGTTCACCTGCCACCGACGCTCTACGCCGGCGATTTCAAAAAGAACGATCCAATCATGGGCCAGGCGCTGGTCATCGCCCCGCCCTCTGCCGGCGGCAGCAGCTGGATGCGCCGCTTCGGCGACTACAGCGATGCCTTCGCCAGTGGCTGGATGCGCCTGCGCGGTACGCGTCGGCGACGCGGCGTGGACCGGGGTTTCGTGCTGTCCGATCACGCCGACTGGCCTGGCCTGCTCTGGGCCATTGAACAGACCGGCGCCGAGCGGGTGATGGTCACCCACGGGTCGGTCGCCGTGTTGGTGCGCCACCTCTGCGAGCAAGGCCTCGACGCCCAGGGGTTCACCACGGAGTACGGCGACGATGAAGAAGACCTCGCCACCGCTGTCGACAGCGGCGAGGCGGCGTCATGAAAGCCTTCGCCGAGCTGTACGCCGAACTGGACGCCACCACGTCCAGCAACGCCAAGCTTGCCGCCATGCAAGATTACTTCAGCAAGGCACCGCCGGAAGATGCCGCCTGGGCCGTGTATTTCCTCTCCGGTGGGCGTCCGCGACAGTTGGTGCCGGTAAAAATCCTCCGGGATTTGGCGGTCCAGGTCTGCGGGTTGTCGCTCTGGCTGTTCGAGGAAAGTTATCAGGCCGTGGGCGACCTGGCCGAAACCATTTCGTTAGTCTTGCCTGAATCGCCCCACAGCTCCGATGAAGGCCTGGCGCTGTGGGTCGAGGAGAAACTGCTGCCGTTGCGCGGTGAATCGCCTGAAGTCCTGGCTGAACGGCTTCCGGCGCTATGGGCGCAGCTCGACCGACCGAGCCTGATGCTCTGCATCAAACTCATCACCGGCAGTTTCCGCGTCGGCGTGTCCAAGCTCTTGGTGACCCGGGCCCTGGCGAGCATGGCCGGGCTGGACAGCAAACGGGTGGCCCAGCGACTGGTGGGCTACACCGATCTGTCCCATCGCCCCACGGCGGCCAGCTACCTCAAGCTGATCGCCGCCGAATCCGACGATGAACATGCCCAGCGCGGCGGCCAGCCTTATCCGTTTTTCCTGGCCCATGGGTTGTCCGCGCCCGTGGCGCAATTCGACGCGTTGCTGGGGCCCGCCAGTGACTGGCAGGTGGAGTGGAAATGGGATGGGATCCGCGCCCAGGTGATCAAGCGCGACGACCATTTGTGGGTCTGGTCCCGAGGCGAGGACTTGGTCACTGAACGTTTTCCGGAATTGCATTCATTGGCCCAGGCGCTGCCTGACGGCACGGTGATCGATGGTGAAATCGTGGTCTGGAAAGCCCCGCAGTCAGTCACCGAGGACGCCTTCGACCCCGACGCACCGCTGCAACCGGCAGTGCAGCCCTTCGCCCTGTTGCAGCAGCGCATCGGGCGCAAGACCCTGGGCAAGAAAATTCTCGACGACGCCCCCGTGGTGGTGATGGCCTACGACCTGCTGGAATGGCAAGGCGAGGACTGGCGCAGCCGCCCCCAAGCCGAGCGGCGCGAACAACTGGAGGCGCTGATCGCCCGTATCCACAGCCCGGTGTTGTTGCCCTCACCCATCGTCACCGGTCAGGACTGGCTCGACCTCGCCCGGCAGCGCGAAGCCTCTCGCAGCCTCGGTGTCGAAGGCATGATGCTCAAGGCCCGCAACGCGCTGTACGGCGTTGGCCGGACCAAGGACATGGGCGTGTGGTGGAAATGGAAGATCGACCCGTTCAGCGTCGACGCGGTGCTGATCTACGCCCAGCGCGGCCACGGTCGGCGCGCCAGCCTGTACAGCGACTACACCTTCGCCGTGTGGGACAACCCGCCGGGCAGTCGCGAACGCACCCTCGTGCCGTTCGCCAAGGCCTATTCAGGCCTGACCGATGCCGAGATGCGCCAGGTCGACAGCATCGTGCGCAAGACCACCGTGGAGAAGTTCGGCCCGGTGAGCAGCGTCACGCCCACCCTGGTGTTCGAACTGGGCTTCGAAGGCATCGCCCTGTCCAAGCGCCACAAGAGCGGGATCGCCGTGCGCTTTCCGCGGATGCTGCGCTGGCGCCAGGACAAGAGCGTCGACGAAGCCGACACATTGGCAACGCTCCAGGACCTGCTGAAATAACACCGCTCCCTCTGTGGCGAGGGAGCTTGCTCCCGCTGGGCCGGGCTGGCGCTCCAGCGCGAAGCGGCCCTCTGGTTCTGTATGTCACACCGCGTGGGAGGCTGCGCCTCCAGCGGGAGCAAGCTCCCTCGCCACAAAGACCGCAATCGAGACGACGCACGCTCCATCCCGGTGCGCTTTTTGATGTACGCTCAGCCTCGCGCACCATCGCGTTCCGTCTTCCGCCACCCGTGCTTTTAAAACACCTGTTCGGCACTATGGTGCGGAAATTGCTACCTTTATGCCGTCATACCGTTCAGACCTTCACCGGTAACAATCTTACGCGCCACAAGCGCTCAAATTGGTTTTAGGGACTCAATAATGAAAAAAGCACTGCTGACCCTTTCTGCACTGGCGTTGTGCATGGCCGCTGGCGTTGCCACGGCCAAGGAATACAAGGAACTGCGTTTTGGTGTCGACCCTTCCTACGCTCCGTTCGAGTCCAAGGCCGCCGACGGCAGCCTGGTGGGTTTCGACATCGACCTGGGCAATGCGATCTGCGAAGAACTGAAGGTCAAATGCAAATGGGTTGAAAGCGATTTCGACGGCATGATCCCGGGCCTGAAGGCCAATAAATTCGACGGCGTGATCTCCTCCATGACCGTGACCCCGGCCCGTGAAAAAGCCATCGACTTCTCCAGCGAGCTGTTCTCCGGCCCAACGGCCTATGTCTTTAAGAAGGGCTCGGGCCTGAGCGAAGACGTTGCCTCGCTCAAAGGCAAGACCGTCGGCTACGAGCAAGGCACCATCCAGGAAGCCTACGCCAAGGCCGTGCTGGACAAGGCTGGCGTCAAGACCCAGGCCTATCAGAACCAGGACCAGGTCTACGCCGACCTGACCTCAGGCCGCCTCGACGCCGCGATCCAGGACATGCTCCAGGCTGAGCTGGGTTTCCTGAAGTCGCCAAAAGGTGAAGGCTACGAAGTCAGCAAGCCAGTGGACAGCGAACTGCTGCCATCCAAGACCGCCATCGGTATCAAGAAAGGTAACAAAGAGCTGAAGGCCCTTTTGGATAAAGGTATCAAAGCGTTACACGACGACGGCAAATACGCCGAGATCCAGAAAAAACACTTTGGCGACCTGAATCTGTACAGCGGCAAATAATGCGCGGCGCCCACCCGATCTAGGGTGGGCGTCTTTTTTCAGCCAAAGGCAACGTCCATGTTCGAACAATTCCTACAAAGTCTGGGGCTTTCGGCCTTCAGCCTGCAGGGCTTTGGCCCGCTGCTGATGCAAGGCACCTGGATGACCATCAAGCTGTCGGCCCTGTCCTTGTTGCTGAGCGTCCTGCTCGGCCTGCTGGGCGCCAGCGCCAAGCTGTCCCGCGTCAAACTGCTGCGAATCCCCGCCCAGCTCTACACCACGCTGATCCGCGGCGTGCCGGACCTGGTGCTGATGCTGCTGATTTTCTACAGCCTGCAAACCTGGCTGACCTCGTTTACCGACTTCATGGAATGGGAATACATCGAGATCAACCCATTCGGCGCCGGGGTGATTACCCTCGGCTTCATCTACGGCGCGTACTTCACCGAAACCTTTCGCGGCGCGATCCTCGCGGTCCCCCGCGGCCAGGTCGAAGCCGCCACGGCCTATGGCCTCAAGCGTGGCCAGCGCTTTCGCTACGTTGTCTTTCCACAAATGATGCGCTTTGCCTTGCCGGGTATCGGCAACAACTGGATGGTGATGCTCAAGGCCACCGCGCTGGTGTCGATCATCGGCCTGGCCGACCTGGTCAAGGCGGCCCAGGACGCGGGCAAGAGCACCTACCAGCTGTTTTACTTCCTGGTGCTGGCGGCATTGATCTACCTGCTGATCACCAGCGCGTCCAACTTCATCCTGCGCTGGCTTGAACGCCGCTACGCCGCCGGCGCCCGGGAGGCGGTGCGATGATCGAACTCCTGCAAGAATACTGGCGGCCGTTTCTCTACAGCGACGGCGTCAACATCACCGGCCTGGCGATGACCCTGTGGCTGCTCAGCGCCTCGCTGCTGATCGGCTTCGTGGTGTCGATCCCGCTGTCCATCGCCCGGGTTTCCCCCAAGTTCTACGTCCGCTGGCCCGTGCAGTTCTACACCTACCTGTTCCGGGGCACGCCGCTCTATATCCAACTGCTGATCTGCTACACCGGCATCTACAGCATCGAGGCGGTGCGCGCCCAGCCCATGCTCGACAGCTTCTTTCGCGATGCGATGAACTGCACGATCCTGGCCTTCGCCTTGAACACCTGCGCCTACACCACGGAAATTTTCGCCGGGGCGATTCGCAGCATGAACCATGGCGAAGTGGAAGCGGCCAAGGCCTACGGCCTGACCGGTTGGAAACTGTATGCCTACGTGATCATGCCGTCGGCCCTGCGCCGCTCGCTGCCGTACTACAGCAACGAAGTCATCTTGATGCTGCACTCGACGACCGTGGCATTCACCGCTACCGTTCCAGACGTGCTGAAAGTCGCCCGGGATGCCAACTCGGCGACGTTCCTGACGTTCCAGTCGTTCGGGATCGCCGCGTTGATCTACCTGACTGTCACCTTTGCGCTGGTAGGCCTCTTCCGCCTCGCCGAACGCCGATGGCTGGCCTTCCTCGGGCCGACCCACTAAGGCTTTTGTTCCAGGACACACACGCACATGCGCCATCAGATCCATGACCTGCTGGCCCCGGTACCGGGGACAGCGCGCAAGATCCACAGCT
This sequence comes from Pseudomonas sp. SWRI179, assembly GCF_014268705.1. NCBI lineage: Bacteria > Pseudomonadati > Pseudomonadota > Gammaproteobacteria > Pseudomonadales > Pseudomonadaceae > Pseudomonas > Pseudomonas sp. SWRI179. The sequence goes on from NZ_JABWRA010000043.1 coordinate 50,937, forward strand.
TCCACTTCGGCCCGGAAAATGCCGTCGGCAAAATCTACATCCAGGCGTCCCTGCACGCCGATGAACTGCCGGGCATGCTGGTCGCCTGGCATCTCAAGCAACGCCTGGCCGAGCTCGAGGCGTCGGGCCACCTGCGGCACGAGATCGTGCTGGTGCCCGTCGCCAACCCCATCGGCCTTGAACAAGTGCTGATGGACGTGCCCCTGGGCCGCTACGAAACCGAGAGCGGGCAGAACTTCAACCGCCGCTTCGTCGACCTGAGCGAGGAGATCGGCAACGAGATCCAGGACCTGCTCACCGACGATCCGCAGCACAACCTGATGCTGATCCGCACCAGCCTGCGCGATGCCCTCGCCCGGCAAACCCCTGGCACGCAATTGCAGTCCCTGCGCCTGGCCCTGCAGCGACTGGCTTGCGACGCCGACATGGTGCTGGACCTGCATTGCGACTTCGAAGCCGTGGCCCACCTCTACACCACGCCCGAAGCCTGGCCCCAGGTCGAGCCGCTGGCCCGCTACATCGGTGCCGAAGCCAGCCTGCTGGCAACCGATTCGGGTGGCCAGTCGTTCGATGAGTGCTTCACCCTGCTCTGGTGGCAGCTCAAGGAACGCTTCGGCGACCGCTTCGAGATTCCCTTGGGCAGTTTTTCGGTCACCGTGGAGTTGCGCGGCCAGGGCGACGTCAATCACGGCTTGGCGAGCCTCGACTGCCAGGCCTTGATCGAGTACTTGATCCGCTTCGGCGCCATCGACGGCGAACCGATGCCCATGCCCGAACTGCCCTACCCGGCCACGCCGCTGGCCGCGGTCGAGCCGGTGGCGACGCCTGTGGGCGGGTTGCTGGTCTACAGCGCCTTGCCCGGCGAATACCTGGAGGCGGGGCAACTGATCGCGGAAATCATCGACCCGGTCAACGATACCGTCACCCCCGTTCATTGCCGTAACGCCGGGCTGCTGTACGCCCGTTCGCTGCGCCGCATGGCCACGGCCGGCATGGTGATCGCCCATGTCGCCGGCACCGAGGCCTACCGCAGCGGCTACCTACTTTCGCCTTGAGGATGCATGCTCCATGTACAAACTGACCATCGAAGGCCTGCATAAAAGCTATGGCGAACATGAAGTGCTCAAGGGCGTTTCGCTCAAGGCCAAGACCGGCGACGTCATCAGTCTCATCGGTGCCAGCGGCTCGGGCAAGAGTACCTTCCTGCGCTGCATCAACTTCCTGGAACAACCCAACGATGGCGCCATGACCCTGGACGGTCAGTCAATCCAGATGATCAAGGACCGCCACGGCATGCACGTGGCCGACGCCGACGAACTGCAACGTATCCGCACGCGCCTGGCCATGGTGTTCCAGCACTTCAACCTGTGGAGCCACATGACCGTGCTGGAAAACATCACCATGGCGCCGCGCCGGGTGCTGGGGGTGAGCAAGCAGGAAGCCGACGACCGTGCCCGACGTTACCTCGACAAGGTCGGCCTGCCGGCGCGGGTCGCCGAGCAGTACCCGGCGTTCCTCTCCGGCGGCCAGCAACAGCGGGTGGCCATTGCCCGTGCGCTGGCAATGGAGCCGGAGGTGATGCTGTTCGACGAACCCACCTCGGCACTGGACCCGGAGTTGGTGGGCGAAGTGCTGAAAGTGATCCAGGGCCTGGCTGAAGAAGGCCGGACCATGATCATGGTGACCCACGAAATGAGCTTCGCCCGCAAGGTCTCGAACCAGGTGCTGTTCCTGCACCAGGGCCTGGTGGAAGAGGAAGGCGCGCCGGAAGACGTGCTGGGCAATCCCACCAGCGAACGGCTCAAGCAGTTTCTCAGTGGCAATCTGAAATAGACCTCGGCCTCCCCTTAAAAGGAGGCGCCAGGCGCTGCTTTTGTGGCGAGGGAGCTTGCTCCCGCTGGGCTGCGAAGCGGCCCCCTGCATCTGGAAGACGTACTGCAGGAGGCAGGCTGCGCCTCCAGCGGGAGCAAGCTCCCTCGCCACAGAAGCACGCTTGCCCCGATGTCCTGGATAAAACCTTTCGCATCTCGCCGTGGTCACTGGAAGAGGACCTTCAGGGCGCACGCGGCAGGCATGGCGACATCCAACAATTTCGCGAAACAGTGGTTCGATGCCCGCGGCTGGAAGCCATTCGCCTTTCAAAAGCAAGTATGGGCCGCGGTCAAGCGTGGGGAGTCCGGGCTGTTGCATGCCAGCACCGGTGCCGGCAAGACCTACGCCGTGTGGTTTGCCGCCCTCAACCGCTTCGCCCGCTCGACACCGCCGCCGGACAAACCGCGCAAACGCAAGCCGCCAGCCGAACCGCTGACAGTCCTGTGGATCACACCGATGCGCGCTTTGGCGGCCGACACCGGCAAAGCCCTCGAAGCGCCCCTGGCAGACCTGCAACTGCCGTGGAGTGTCGGCCTGCGCACCGGCGACACGAGCCCCAGTGAACGCGCCCGCCAGGGCCGGCGCCTGCCCACCGCGCTGATCACCACGCCCGAAAGCCTGACCCTGATGCTCGCCCGAGCCGACGCGCACGCTGCCGTCTCGACCCTGCGCATGGTGGTCGTGGATGAATGGCACGAGTTGCTCGGCAACAAACGGGGCGTGCAACTGCAACTGGCCCTGGCCCGCTTGCGGCACTGGCACCCCGAACTCATCGTTTGGGGCGTGTCCGCAACCCTGGGCAACCAGGCCCACGCCGAGCAGGTGTTGATCCCGCAAGGCAACGGCGCCAGCGTTCAGGGCGCCAACGGCAAGGCGCTGCAGGTCGACACGCTGCTGCCTCCGGCCCTCGAACGTTTCCCATGGGCTGGGCACATCGGCCTGAAGATGCTGCCCAAGGTCGTCGCCGAAATCGACGCCAGTCGCAGTTGCCTGGTCTTCACCAATACCCGGGCGCAATCGGAAATCTGGTATCAGGCCATCCTCGAAGCAAGGCCCGACTGGGCCGGGCTGATCGCCCTGCACCATAGCTCGCTGTCCCGCGACACCCGGGATTGGGTGGAGCGTGCGTTGAAGGACGGCCAGCTCAAAGCGGTGGTCTGCACGTCGAGCCTGGACCTGGGGGTGGATTTCCTGCCGGTGGAACGGGTGCTGCAGATCGGCTCGGCCAAGGGTGTGGCGCGGCTGATGCAGCGGGCCGGGCGCTCCGGCCACGCACCGGGGCGGACTTCACGGGTGACGCTGGTGCCGACCCACAGCCTGGAATTGATCGAAGCCGCTGCCGCCCAGGACGCGGTGGCCCAACGGCGCATCGAACCTCGCCTGTCACCCCACAAACCGCTGGATGTCCTGGTGCAGCATTTGGTGAGCATGGCCCTGGGCGGCGGCTTCGTTCCCGACGAGCTGTTCACGGAGGTGCGGGGAGCCTGGGCCTATCGCGACCTCAACCCGGCTGAATGGGCCTGGGCCCTGGCCTTTGTACGCCATGGCGGTTTGTCACTGACCGCCTACCCCGATTACCGACGCGTCGAGCCGGACGAACACGGGATCTGGCGAGTCCCCGATGCGCGCCTGGCCCGGCGCCACCGCATGAGCATTGGCACCATCGTCAGCGATGCCAGCCTGCAATTGAAATTCTGGAGCAAGGGCGGCGGCGGCAAGACCCTGGGCAGCGTCGAGGAAGGTTTCATCGCTCGCCTGCGCCCCGGTGACGGTTTCCTGTTCGCCGGGCGGCTGCTGGAATTGGTCCGGATCGAAGACATGACCGCCTACGTGCGGCGCAGCCAGGCCAAAAAGGCCGCCGTGCCGCGCTGGAACGGCGGGCGCATGCCACTCTCCAGCGAATTGGCGGCCGCTGTCGTGGCCCGTTTGAGCGAAGCCGCCGCCGGCCGCTTCGAGGGGCCGGAGATGCAGGCCGTGCAGCCCTTGCTGACGACGCAGGAACGCTGGTCCGGTTTGCCCACGCAACACACCCTGCTGGCCGAATCCCTCAAGTCCCGGGAAGGCTGGCACTTGTTTCTCTACCCGTTTGCCGGGCGCCAGGTTCATCTGGGCCTGGCCAGCCTGCTGGCCTGGCGCGTCAGTCGGCAACAGCCGGTGACGTTTTCCATTGCGGTCAACGACTACGGCCTGGAACTGCTCAGCGCCACGGCGGTGGATTGGTCGCACGTCCTGACCCCGGGCCTGCTGAGCGTCGATCACCTGCTGGCCGACGTGCTCGCCAGCTTGAACGCTGGGGAACTGGCCCTCAGGCGCTTTCGCGAAATCGCCCGGATCGCCGGGCTGGTCTTCGCCGGCTACCCCGGTGCGCCAAAAAGCACCCGGCAAGTCCAGGCCTCCAGTGGCTTGTTCTTCCAAGTGTTCAAGCAATACGACGCCGACAATCTCTTGCTGGCCCAGGCCGGGGAGGAAGTCTTGCGTGAGGAATTGGATATCAATCGTTTGGAGCAGACTTTGCAACGCCTCAATACCTTGAAGCTGGACCTGCACAGGATCAAGCGCCCCACCCCGCTCGGCTTCCCGCTGCTGGTGGAGCGGTTCCGGGAAAGCATGAGTTCGGAAAAACTCGCCGACCGCATCCGGCGGATGGTCAACGAGTTGGAAAAGACCGCCGATCGCGGTGACGCCTGATGCCAGCGCCTTATCCCGTCAACCTCGCTGGGGAAGAACTCTGGCTGCTCCCGGAAAAAGCCCTGTACTGGCCCGCCCAGGAAACCTTGATGGTGGCCGACGTTCATTTTGGCAAGGCCGCCGCCTATCGCAGCCTCGGGCAACCGGTGCCCCACGGCACCACCGCCAGCAACATCGCGGTGCTGGATGGGTTACTGGCCAGCCTGGCGTGTCGACAGCTGATTTTTCTCGGGGATTTTCTCCACGGCCCGGGTTCTCACGCGCCCGGCACCCTGAAGGCCCTTTCCGATTGGCGTGCGCGAAATTCGCACCTGGCCATGACGCTGATTCGCGGCAACCATGACAAGCGCGCCGGCGACCCACCGCCGGAGCTGAATATTCGCGTCGTACCGGAGCCGCTGCTGCTGGGCCCGTTCGCCGTGCAACACGAGCCCACCCCGCACGCCAGCCGCCATGTGCTGGCCGGTCACGTACACCCGGTCTATCACCTGAGTGGCAAGGGCCGACAACGGCTGCGCCTGGCCTGTTTCCGCCTGGGTAGCGAGATCAGCCTGCTACCGGCCTTCGGTGCGTTCACGGGCGGCTATCGAGTCGATCAGGACAGCGATTGCAGAATTTTTGTCATTGGCGATAACGAAATATGGCCTGTGAACTGAAAGCTTCAAGCTTCAAGCTTCAAGCCAAGCTACATGCGCCAACTTGCAGCTTGCAGCTTGTAACTTGCAGCTGATTTCATGCCACCGGCGCAGGAGGCGGCTCGTCCGGCAGGGTGGGTTCGCCAGGTTCGGTAGGCTGTTCGTTAGGCGTGTCGGGATCGGGCTGGCCGGGGATGCCGCCCGCCGCTTCGGCAGGATGGGCCAGCAATGACCAAGCCATGACGCCGATCTGATTGGGCTCAAGCCTTGCCAGTTCGGCACTGATTCGCGGATCGATCTTCATAGAGCAACTCCTGAGCGAGGGCCCGCTGCGCTGACGCAAAAAAAAACGGGCAGTACACCCCATAGAGTGCCTGCCCGCCCAGGAATTCCAACAGCTCGTCAGATTCAGGTACGCGGCAGGGTCACGCCGCGCTGTCCCTGGTACTTGCCGCCACGGTCCTTGTAGGACACTTCGCATTCTTCGTCGGACTCAAGGAACAGCATTTGCGCCACGCCTTCGTTGGCGTAGATTTTTGCCGGCAGGGTCGTGGTGTTGGAGAACTCCAGGGTCACGTGGCCTTCCCACTCGGGTTCCAGCGGCGTGACGTTGACGATGATGCCGCAACGGGCGTAGGTGCTCTTGCCCAGGCAAATGGTCAGCACATTGCGCGGAATGCGGAAGTACTCGACGGTGCGGGCCAGGGCGAAGGAGTTCGGCGGGATGATGCACACGTCGCTCTTGACGTCGACGAAGCTCTTCTCGTCGAAGTTCTTCGGGTCGACCGTGGCCGAGTTGATGTTGGTGAACACCTTGAATTCATCGGCGCAGCGCACGTCGTAGCCGTAGCTGGAGACGCCGAAGGAGATCAGCCGGTCGGCGCCTTCGCCACGCATCTGGCGCTCGACGAAGGGCTCGATCATGCCGTGCTCTTGCGCCATGCGGCGAATCCACTTGTCCGATTTGATGCTCATGGCGGTTTCCTGAAATAGCGAGGTGGAAAAAATACGTCCGGCATCTTACCGGGGCGCGGGGCAGGGTTCAAAGCGCGTCACGCAAATCTCGCCGATCCACCTTGATTTCCGGGTCCTGCCGGCCATCGCCCGCGCCGTCAGTCACCAAATAAGAGAAACCTTCGCAAAGACCATTGGCACATTCTGGAAAAAGGGTTAAGGTGGCGCCACTGTGTTGCTTGTGTCACTGAGAATCTCTACACGATATGTTGAATTTCGATCCAACCATCTACAAGAATTTTTCCTGCTCTTTGCACTCAGTCTCGGCCAGGGTTCTTCCTGAGTCGCAGTTATCTTTGTTCAAGGAGTTACACCATGTCTAATCGCCAAACCGGTACCGTTAAGTGGTTCAACGATGAAAAAGGCTTCGGCTTCATCACCCCACAATCCGGTGACGACCTGTTCGTTCACTTCAAAGCTATCCAATCCGACGGCTTCAAAAGCCTGAAAGAAGGCCAACAGGTTTCTTTCATCGCTACCCGCGGTCAGAAAGGCATGCAAGCTGAAGAAGTTCAAGTTATCTAACTTGTCCTTGCTTTAGTAAAAAGCCCCGCCCTCAAAAGCGGGGCTTTTTTGTGTCCGTGTGTTTTACCAGCCCTCAGCCCCGCTTCTGCTCTATATGATTCGCACCCTGAAAATCACATGGAAGAAGCAGGATGCAGCTCATTTCCTGGAAGGCGCTCAACGCAGCACTACTCGTTTTTACCGCTCCTCTCAATGCAGAATCACGACCTGATCACCCTTCGGTCATAACAGCGATGAATCCTCGCGCCACGTACCTGGCAAAAGGTCCAGAGGTTAACGGCCACTCCGTAATGCAGTTAAGAGCCGCAGCACGCCTGACCCTCTCTACACCTCACTCCTGCGGGAGCAACGAGGTTTACCTCACCCCTGAATCCATAGGGGTGCCAGATGAATCGTTTCGGCGGGCACTTGGCGAAGTTCAGGATCTTATAGACCAGAAAACCCCTCTTCTCTTGACGCTTTCAAACTGCGAACGCAAACGCGCTTTTCTTGAAAAAGTCCGCCCCTGTACCCCGAAGAATGCGGCGAGCTGACCGCTACGCTGGTCGACGGAAAGCTTTTTCTGGATGAGGACTATAAACCAACGGGAAAAAGTCTCGCGGCTTATTACCTGGAAATGCCTATGCCTTACGACAGCAAACGCCAGGCATGGCGGGCGGAAGTTTTTTACGTCAACTCCCGAGCTCTGCGCTACGACTACTTCGTAAATGCGGAAGATTTCGCTTCAAGCCGCCCCGTATTCGAAGCCAAAGCCTATTATCCAACCGGGCAGCTACACCATCGCTACCAAAATGATCGAGATGGCCTACGCCAGGGAGAATCGCTGACCTACTCCCGAGACGGCGTGATCATCCAACGAGAAAATCACCTGAACAATGAGCTGGACGGTTGGCAAACCACCTATCACGACAACGGCAAAATCGCCGAATCCTTCAAATGGCGTCAAGGTACGCTGGAGGATGGTGAGTATCTTGAATATGACGAAAATCAGAGAGTGATTGGCCGAACCAGCTATAAAGCTGGCGTATGGGATGGACCGGCCCTGACGTATTACCCGAACGGTCAGCTGAGGAGCCGCGTAGTCTTTGTTCGCGGCAAAGCTCAAGGCTTCAGCCCTATCTATTTTGAGAATGGCGCGCTCCAGCTGTCTCGGAACGTGCTCAACGGTAAGTCCGATGGCTGGGTAGTCGAATACCATCCCAATGGCAGGACCAAAAGAAAGGAGTCCCATCAGCGTGGGACTCAGCGCAGCTACGCGCTCTGGAACGAGCAGGGCATCAAAACAACCGAATGGCAATGGGACGAACGCAAACGCAAACACGGGGATTTCAAGCAGTGGCACGAAAACGGCCAGCTTAAAAGGCAAGAGACTTACAAAGACGGACAGTTACAGGGTCACGTTCGGACTTGGGCTGAAGATGGCAAGCCTCGTTCGTCCGTCCAATATCAAGACAACAAGCTCCACGGCATCAGCCAATACTGGAACAGCGATGGAAGGCTAGTAGAGGATTGCGAATACACTGAAGGCGTACGCCAGCAAGGATGCCTGCATATGTAAGACGCAACGCAACCCGCCTCTAACGGACTGCCTGCTGGTTATTGCGCTCCTGACGATCGTGTCAGCTTTTGCCAACGCACAAAACCTGTGGGAGCGGGCTTGCTCGCGAAAGCGGTGTGTCAGTCAACGAAAATGTTGCTGATTCACC
>NZ_JABWRA010000044.1:0-54810 GCF_014268705.1 Pseudomonas sp. SWRI179
TGGGGTTTCCCCATGTGAGAGTAGGTCATCGTCAAGATTAAATTCCGAAACCCCTATCTGCTGATGCAGGTAGGGGTTTTGTTTTGCCCGCAGGAAAGTTCTTACGACAAGCTCGGACTGCTCCCGGCTGTCACAGTCCCCCGACAGTGCTAAGGTTCTGCCCTAGCTTTTGCATTTTCAAGGATGCCTTTCATGCCGGACGCAACGTCCCTCAGCCCTGCTTTCATGGTGGTTCACGGGAATCGCCTTGATGAATTGCGCAGCCTGGTGATCAGCCTGATGCGGCGCTATCCGCTGGCTCCCCTTGAAAATGAAATCGCGCTGGTACAGAGCAATGGTATTGCCCAATGGCTCAAGCTCGCACTGGCTGAAGACCCGGAAGATGATGATTCTGGCGGCTGCGGTATCGCGGCGGCTATTGATGTGCAACTGCCAGGCAGCTTCATGTGGCAGCTCTATCGAATGGTCCTGGGGCGTGATGAGATTCCGGCCAAGTCGCTGCTGGACAAGGCTCCGCTAACCTGGCGCCTGATGCGCCTGCTGCCGCAGCTGATCGAGCAGCCGCATTTCGAACCTCTACGACGATTCCTTACCCACGACACCGACTTGCGCAAGCGCTATCAACTGTCCGAGCGCCTTGCCGATCTGTTCGACCAATACCAGGTGTACCGGGCCGACTGGCTTGAGGACTGGGCTGAGGGTCGACACCAGACTCGAAATGTCCGAGGTGAAATCAAGCCGCTCGCGCCGGCGAATTGCTGGCAAGCGGAACTGTGGCGAGCCTTGTTGCTGGATGTGGGGGAACAAGGCATGGCGCAAAGCCGCGCAGGCGTCCACCAGCGCTATATCGAACGTATCACCAACCTGGAAGCAGCTCCGAAAGGCTTGCCCGCGCGAGTCATCGTGTTCGGTATTTCCTCGTTGCCTGCCCAAGTCCTCGAGGCGCTCGCCGGTCTTTCCCGGTTCAGCCAGGTTCTACTCTGCGTGCATAACCCGTGTCGCCACCATTGGGCGGACATCGTTGCCGACAAGGACTTGCTACGTCATCAATACAAGCGCCAAGCACGCAAGACCGGCATGCCCGCCGTCCTCGATCCACAAATCCTGCATCAACATGCCCATCCGTTATTGGCCGCCTGGGGCAAGCAGGGGCGCGACTATATCAACCTGCTCGACAGCTACGATGACCCCAACAGCTATCGCGCGGTATTTCGCGATGGGCGCATCGACCTGTTCACTGACGGGACCGCGACGACCCTTCTCAGCCAGTTGCAGGATGACATCCTGGAACTCCGCCCCTTGAATGAAACACGGGAGCACTGGCCCGTCGTCGACACGGAACGAGACGGCTCGATCCGTTTTCATGTGGCCCACGGCGCCCAGCGTGAAGTGGAAATTCTCCATGACCAGTTGCTGGCCCATTTCAGTGCGGATCCGACATTGCGCCCACGGGATATCATCGTCATGGTCCCGGACATCGACAGCTATGCGCCACACATTCGCGCGGTGTTCGGCCAGCTCGACAGAAGTGACCCGCGTTTCATTCCATTCACGCTGACCGACCAGGGCCAGCGCGGACGTGATCCACTGCTGATCGCCGTCGAGCATTTGCTCAAGCTGCCGGACAGTCGTTTCCCAGTCAGCGAAATCCTCGATCTGCTGGATGTCCCGGCGTTGCGCGAACGGTTTGGTATTGATGAGGCCGACCTGCCGACATTGCATCGCTGGATCGAAGGGGCGGGAATTCGCTGGGGAATGAGTGCCGAACACCGCGCCGGGTTGGGCTTGCCCGCTGAGCTTGAGCAGAACAGCTGGCATTTCGGCTTGCGGCGCATGTTGCTGGGGTACGCTGTCGGCAGCTCGCAGGCCTATGACGGCATCGAGCCCTATGACGAGATCGGTGGCCTGGACGCGGCGCTGATCGGTCCGCTGGTTGCTTTGCTGGATGCCTTGGAAGTCGCCCACCAGGAACTCACCCAGCCAGCCTCGCCGCAGCAATGGGGTTCGCGTCTGCACGATCTGATGCAGTTATTCTTCCAGGCGAGTAACGAGCATGACGACTATCTGCTGGCGCAACTCGAGGACTTGCGTGAAACCTGGCTGGAAACCTGTGAGTCGGTAGGGCTGCACGATGAACTGCCGCTGACGGTGGTACGTGAAGCGTGGTTGGCCGGGCTGGATCAAGGGCGACTGTCCCAACGCTTCCTGGCCGGAGCCGTCAATTTCTGCACCTTGATGCCAATGCGTGCGATCCCCTTCAAGCTGGTGTGCCTGCTGGGGATGAATGATGGTGATTACCCAAGAGCCCAACCGCCTTTGGATTTCGATCTGATGGGCGGCGATTATCGCCCGGGCGATCGTTCTCGCCGTGAGGACGACCGTTACCTGTTGTTGGAAGCGCTGCTCTCGGCCCGGGAAAAGCTCTATATCAGTTGGGTGGGACGCAGTATCCGCGATAACAGCGAGCGGCCGGCATCGGTATTGATCGGCCAACTGCGCGATCACCTCGCCAATGGCTGGCGGTTGGCCGATGACAGCAAGCCTCTCCTCGATGCCCTGACTCAGGAGCATCCGCTGCAACCGTTCAGCGCTCGTTATTTCCATCAAGGAGACGAGCTGTTCAGTTACGCGAGCGAATGGCGAATGCTCCACGACATCTCCGATGACACTGACAAAACCCAGGTGCTGGAACCCTACGTCCAGGAGGAGCCCTTGGGCCTCGGTCAGTTGCAGGACTTCCTGCGCAACCCCGTCCGCCATTTCTTCAGCCAGCGGCTGAAAGTGTTCTTCGACGCCATCGAGGCCCCCCTGGCCGATGACGAACCTTTCGTGCTCGACGCGCTGCAACGCTACACCCTGAGCGACAGCCTGCTCGAGGCCGCCCTGATACGCCTGGACCAGCCGGACCTGGCCTTGGCCGCCCATGCCCAGAGGCTCCAGAACAGCGGGCTGTTGCCGATGGCCGGGTTCGGTGAGTGCATGCAGCGCGAATTGATCGAACCCTTGCCGGATCTGCTCCAGCGCTACCAACAGCTTCTGGCGTTGTGGCCCACACCGCTGACCAGTGCTGTGCCGGTCAGCCTGCAATTGCAGGGAGTGAGTGTCGAAGGGTGGCTCAGTGGCCTGCACCAACGCTCCGACGGTTCGGTTCTCGCCATCACCGCCATACCCAACAGCATCGGCTCCACCAAGACCCGCAAGTGGCATCGCCTGATACGGCCCTGGGTCAATCATCTCGTGGCCTGCGCTAACGGCTTGTCGTTGACCACGGCGCTGGTGGCCAGTGATGACAGCTTGCTGTTGTCACCTTTTGAAGAGCCCGTCGCACAAAAAATGCTTGGCGACCTATTGCAGGCTTGGCAGGCCGGTATGCGCCAGCCGCTACCGATCGCGGTGAAGACGGCGTTCGCCTGGCTCGGCCAGAGTGATCTGCTCAAGGCCGAAGCCGCGGCGCGCAAAGCCTATGAGGGCGACGGACAGACGTTCGAGGGCGAGCGGCGGGAAAACCCGGCCTTGGCTCGACAGTTTCCTGATTTCGCAGGCTTGATGGCTGACGAAACATTCCCCGACTGGTGCGATGCGCTTTACCGACCATTGCTCGAAGCCCCGTGGCGTTCATTGGTCAGCGAGGAGGCCCGTTCATGAGTCAGCAGGCACCATTGGCCCTGGCTTTCCCGCTGCGGGGTAGCCAACTGATCGAGGCCAGCGCCGGTACCGGCAAGACCTTCACCATTTCGGCGCTGTACCTGCGCCTGGTGTTAGGGCACGGCGGTTCGGCGTCCGGTTTTGGCCGCGAACTGCTTCCGCCGCAAATCCTGGTCGTGACCTTTACGGACGCCGCCACCAAGGAGTTGCGTGAACGAATTCGCACCCGTCTGGCCGAAGCCGCACGTTTCTTTCGCGATGAGATTCCAGCTCCGGATTTACTGATCGGCGCATTGCGCGATGAATTCAGTGCTGAGCAATGGCCTGGCTGTGCGAATCGACTGGACATCGCCGCGCAGTGGATGGACGAAGCGGCCGTCTCGACCATCCATAGCTGGTGCCAGCGCATGTTGCGTGAGCATGCCTTCGACAGCGGCAGCCTGTTCACCCAGACCCTGGAAACCGACCACAGCGAATTGCTGGGCGAGGTATTGCGCGATTATTGGCGGTTGTTCTGCTATTCGATGCAAGGCGAGGCGCTGAATTGGGTGCGTACCCATTGGGGAGGTCCAGCGGCGCTGTTGCCACGGGTGAGGGGGTTGTTTTCCAGCGAGCCTGGCAACGCTGACGGGCTTGAGCCTGCCGAGCTAATCGCCGCCTCGTTGCAGGAGCGTAGTGCCGCCTTGCTCGATCTCAAGGCGCCGTGGCGGCAATGGGCAGTGGAGCTGTTGGAGATCTGCCAGCAAGGCGTCGCCAGCAAGTCTGTTGATGGACGCAAGATGCAGGCGCGTTACTTCGAGCCGTGGTTTCAGAAAATCACCGCCTGGGTCGATGACGAAAGCCATGAGCTGCTGGATATCGGCACCGGGTTCACGCGCCTGACGCCCGAGGGCATGGCCGAAGCCTGGAAAGGCGAAGTGCCCAACCATCCCGGGCTGGAGGCCATGGCCGGTCTCAAGGCCAGCCTGGATGCGTTGCCCACACCTGATGCCGCCGTGCTGCAGCATGCCGCGCAATGGGTCGGGGCGCGTTTCGAAGCGGAGAAACGTCGCCGCGCCGAAATGGGTTTCGACGATATGCTGCTGCGTCTCGACGCGGCGTTGCAGGCCGACGGGGGCGAGCGCCTGGCGAGCCTGATCCGCGAGCAGTTTCCGGTGGCGCTGATCGATGAGTTCCAGGATACCGACCCGGTTCAGTACCGGATCTTCGAAAGTATCTACCGTATTGAAGACAACGACCCCGGGACCGGACTTTTCCTGATCGGCGATCCGAAGCAAGCGATCTACGCCTTTCGCGGTGCCGACATCTACACCTACCTGCGTGCTCGCGAGGCCACGGCCGGCAGGTTGCATACGCTGGGCACGAACTTCCGTTCCAGCCATGCCATGGTGGGGGCGGTCAACCATATTTTCCAGAAGGCCGAGTCCCGCCCGAAGGGGCGTGGGGCTTTTCTGTTCCGTGAGCCTTCGGGCGAGAACCCGGTGCCGTTCCTGTCCGTTGAGTCCCAGGGGCGCAACGAGTCCCTGCAGATGGCAGGACACACCGTTGCGGCACTGAACATCTGGCACCTGTCGTCGGACCAGCCGCTCTCCGGTGCGGTGTATCGGCAATCCATGGCAGCCGCCTGCGCCAGTGAAATCACGGCATTGCTCAACGGTGGGCAGTCGGGGCGCGACGGCTTCACCGTCGATGGCGAAACGCTGCGCGGGTTGCGCCCGGCGGATATCGCTATCCTGGTGCGCGACGGTAAAGAGGCGCAGGCCGTGCGCGACGAGTTGTCCACGCGGGGCGTGCGCAGTGTCTATCTCTCCGACAAGGATTCGGTCTTTGCTTCGCAAGAGGCGCGGGATTTGCTGACCTGGCTCAAGGCCTGCGCCGAGCCGGATGTGGAGCGACCGCTACGGGCAGCGCTGGCCAGCATCACGTTGAACCTGCCGCTGACGGAGCTGGAGCGTCTCAATCAGGATGAACTGGCCTGGGAAGCCCGGGTCATGCAGTTTCGCGGTTATCGCACAGTCTGGCGCAGCCAGGGCGTGCTGCCGATGTTGCGGCGCTTGCTGCATGATTTCGAATTGCCCCAGGCCCTGATGACGCGCAGCGATGGCGAGCGGGTGCTGACCAACTTGCTGCACCTTTGCGAACTGTTGCAGCAGGCCGCTGGCGAGCTGGATGGCGAACAAGCCTTGATCCGGCATTTGTCCGAGCACCTGGCCTTGTCCGGACAGGCGGGAGAAGAGCAGATCCTGCGCCTGGAAAGCGATGAGCAGTTGGTCAAGGTGGTCACGATCCACAAGTCCAAGGGGCTTGAATATCCGTTGGTTTTCCTGCCCTTCATCTGCTCGACGAAACCGGTGGATGGCAGTCGATTGCCGTTGCATTACCACGACGAGGCCAACAAGGCGCAGATCAGCCTCAAGCCCACCGCCGAATTGATCGCCAAGGCCGATGACGAGCGACTGGCGGAGGATCTGCGGCTGCTCTACGTGGCACTGACCCGCGCACAACATGCCTGCTGGCTGGGTGTCGCGGACCTCAAGCGGGGCAATAACAACAGCTCGATCCTGCATGTGTCCGCGCTGGGTTATCTATTGGGCGGTGGTGCGCCGTTGACCGATTCGGTGGAGCTGAGGCGTTGGCTGGAAGACCTGCAACACGGCAGCGTCGCGGTGAACTGCCAGCCCATGCCCGAAGCTACTGACGAGCACTATCGACCGCCACGCAACGACGCGGTGTTACTCGAGCCCTTGGTGCCCTTGCGAAAAGCCAGCGAAAATTGGTGGATCGCCTCCTACAGCGCCTTGCGCATCGGCGAAAGCCTGAGCGAAGGCAGCGATACCGCGCCGGAGAATCCACAGGCCCAGAAACTGTTCGACGATGAGCGTCTTGACCCGGACGCGCCCAGGGAGACCATCGCCGTCGGTGGCGACATACACCGTTTTCCCCGCGGCCCCGGTCCCGGCACTTTCCTCCATGGCTTGCTGGAGTGGGCTGCCGGGGAAGGATTTTCATCCGCGCCGGCAGATATCGAGGATGCCATTGCCCGACGCTGCAATCGCCGAGGTTGGAAAGGCTGGATCTCCACGCTGAGCGACTGGCTGCAGCACTTGATCAAAATGCCCATGCCCGTCGGCAGCGACCAGGCGCCGGTGGTGCTCGAACAATTGACCCGGTTCCAGGTCGAGATGGAGTTCTGGTTCGCCAGCCACAAGGTCGATGTGCAAAAGCTCGATCAACTGGTTTGCCGGTTCACCCATGGCGGTGTCGCCCGCGTCGCGGCGGAGCCGGTGCTGCTCAACGGCATGTTCAAGGGGTTCATCGATTTGACGTTCGAGCACGACGGCCGGTATTACGTGGCCGATTACAAGTCCAACTGGCTGGGTGTCGATGACATGGCCTACACCGTACAGGCCATGGAACAGTCGATCCTGGAGCATCGCTACGACCTGCAATACGTGCTGTACCTGTTGGCCCTGCATCGCCAGCTCAAGGCTCGGCTTCCCGATTATGACTACGACCGGCACGTCGGCGGCGCGCTGTACCTGTTCCTTCGTGGGACCCGCTCGACAAGCCAGGGCGTGTATTTCACCAAGCCGCCACGGGCCTTGATCGAACAGCTGGATCGGCTGTTCCAGGGCGCGCCAGAGCCCAAGGCTGAGCCGGCGTGGGTACAGGGAGAATTGCTATGAGTCGTTCCTTTGCCGACCTGCTGCCCAAGGCGTCCGACGATGAAAGCCTGGTTGACCTGGCCCCCTTGAGCCGGGCACAGGACCTGCTGTTGTTGCTGACGCGCTGGGTCGAGCGCGGCTGGCTGCGTGCCCTGGACAAGGCCTTCGTGGCGTTCCTCCATGAACTGGCGCCCGACGATGATCCATTGGTCCTGCTCGCCGCTGCGCTGACCAGCCATCAGTTGGGCCACGGGCACGTTTGCTTGGATATATTCGAGACCCTCAAGGAACCGGACTTTGCCCTGTCGCTGCCCCCCGAGGGTGATCCGCAGACAGGCGCGATGTTGCTGCCCTCGCAAATATTGCAGACGCTCGACGGCGCCCATTGGTGCAAGGCCCTGGCGTCCAGTCGGCTGGTGGCCTTGGCTGTGGACGAGAGCGAAGAGGCGCAGCAACGTCCCTTGGTACTGTCTGGCAAACGTCTTTATCTGCGTCGCTACTGGGGGTATGAACGGCGGATCGACGAGGCGTTGCGCCAACGGTTGATCGAGCAGGAAGCGGCGCCCGGTGACCTGCGCGAGCGTTTGGACGGGCTGTTCGGGCCGGCCAACGCCAGCGGCCCGATCGATTGGCAGAAACTGGCCTGCGCGCTAGCGACCCGCGGAGCCTTCAGCATCGTGACCGGCGGCCCGGGCACCGGCAAGACCACCACCGTTGTGCGTCTGCTGGCCCTGTTGCAGGCTCCGGCCGTCGAGGCCGGGAAGCCGCTGCGGATTCGCCTGGCTGCGCCCACGGGCAAGGCGGCGGCGCGCCTGACCGAGTCCATCAGCCAGCAGGTCCGAACCCTGGATGAGGCTGTGCGCGGCTGCATTCCCTGCGACGTCACGACGGTCCATCGATTGCTGGGCAGTCGTCCCGGCACTCGGCATTTTCGTCACCATGCAGGCAATCGCTTGCCGCTGGATGTGCTGGTGGTCGATGAAGCGTCGATGATCGACCTGGAGATGATGGCCAATCTGCTGGATGCACTGCCGGCCCATGCACGGTTGGTATTGCTGGGGGACAAGGACCAGTTGGCCTCGGTGGAAGCCGGTGCGGTGCTGGGGGATTTGTGTCGAGACGCCGAGGACGGCTGGTACAGCCCCCAGACCCGTGCCTGGCTGGAGTCGGTCAGTGGGGAAAACCTGGCGGCCAGTGACCTGCTGCAAGACCTCGACGGCACTCATCCCCTGGCACAGCAAGTGGTCATGCTCAGGCATTCCCGGCGCTTCGGCGAAGGCAGTGGGATCGGTCAGCTCGCTCGTTCGGTCAACCAGCAACAGCCGGAGAAAGCCCGCCAATTATTGGATAACGGGCAGTACGTCGATTTGTTTTCCTTGAAATTGGCGGGTGAACACGACACGAAGCTGGAAAAACTGTTACTCGACGGCAAGCCAGAAGGACCCAAGGGTTATCGGCATTACCTGAGCCTGCTGCGGCAGCGCCGTCCGGCCATTTCTCAGCCATTGGAAGATCGTTGCTGGGCCGATTGGGCCCGTGAGGTCCTGGCGGCCTTCGACGAATTCCAATTGCTTTGCGCGGTGCGCAAAGGCCCGTGGGGCGTCGAAGGACTGAACCAGCGAATCACCGCCGCATTGCTCAAGGCCCGCCTTATCGATAGCGATCACCAGTGGTACGAAGGCCGTCCGGTACTGATGACCCGTAACGACTATGGGCTGGGGTTGATGAACGGTGATATCGGCATTGCCCTCAAGCTCCCCGAGCGTGACGGGCCGGATGCCGGCAAGCAGGTCCTGCGGGTCGCTTTCCCGCGCAATGACGGCCAGGGCGGCGTACGTTTCGTCCTGCCCAGCCGCCTGAATGACGTGGAAACCGTGTATGCCATGACGGTGCACAAATCCCAGGGCTCGGAATTCACCCATACCGCGTTGATCCTTCCAGATGCGCTCAACCCGGTCTTGACCAAGGAATTGGTGTACACCGCCATTACCCGGGGCAAGCAATGGTTCAGCCTGATCGAACCGCGGGCGGGGGTCTTCGAAGAGGCGGTCGGGCGCAAGGTCAAGCGCTTGAGCGGTTTGATGCTGGCGTTGGAGCAGGCTGACTGAACCATCAGCTTTCAAGGATTCATGCCCTTGTGGCAACTTGGCCTGTTCCGCTCCCCAGCCTACGTAACACGCTGTCTCGCTGGCTTTTTGGCACTGTGCTATCGTTCCGGCACTTATCGTCTGGATCAAGAGATTTCCATGGAAGTGCCTGTAGGGGAGGCAGTGCGCAGCAAGGGCTGGGGGCATATTCTGCTTGCCGGCCTTTTGTGTCTGCTGTTGCCTGTCGCGGTTGCCCAGGAGCAGGCCACCACGACCCAGGCCGAACAGCGGGCCGAAGCGGTGACCCAAGTGGTCTTGGGCATTCTCAGCTATGCCCGCTGGCCTGTGGAACCCACCCAGTTGCAACTGTGCATCGTCGGGCCGACCCAATACACCGACGATCTGGTCAAGGGCACCACCCAGGCCACGGGGCGGCCGGTAATTGTGCAGCGGTTGTTGGCCGATCATCCCAATATCGCCATTGAGTGCAACGCGGTCTACGTCGGCAGGCTGACCAACGATGAGCACACCCGTCTGTTTGCGTCCTTGATCGGCAAGCCCGTGTTGAGCATCAGTGAGGGCGGCGACCAGTGCACCGTGGGTAGCCTGTTCTGCCTGCGGGTAGGTGATGAACAAGTGTCTTTCGAGGTCAACCTCGATTCCGTGGCACGCAGTGGCGTGCGCATCCATCCGAGTGTGCTGCAACTTTCCCGCCGCAGGTCCGCAACCCCATGAAGCAGAGCAAACCAAGGGTCCGTCCCACCCTGGGCTCGGTCATCGGTCGCGGTCATCTGATCGTCGCATTGGTGGCTATTTCCATGGCCAGTGTGTCCCTGACCTTGCTCGGGTTGTTGGCGCTGCGAGTCTATGCGGATCACAACCTGCACTTGATCGCTCGTTCGATCAACTACACCGTGGAAGCCGCCGTGGTCTTCGATGATTCGGCCGCGGCCACCGAGGCACTGGCCTTGATCGCCTCCACCGAGGAGGTCGCCGATGCCGAGGTGTTCAATGAACATGGCCGTCTGTTGGCGCGCTGGCAACGCCCGCAAACCGGCCTGTTGTCGGAACTGGAAGTGCACATTGCCAAGGCATTCCTGGAAAAGCCCATCAGCCTGCCGATCGTTCACCAAGGGCAGAACATCGGTCGCATCGTGTTGGCGGGACATGGCGGCAGCCTGTTGCGCTTTTTGCTCAGCGGTTTGGCGGGGATCATCCTGTGCACGGCGGTGAGCGCCTGGGTGGCGCTTTACCTGGCGCGGCGGCAGTTGCGGGCGATCACCGGGCCGCTGCGCAGCCTGGCCGAGGTGGCCCATGCGGCCCGCAGTGAACGAGCCTTGGACCGACGCGTGCCGCCGGCCGCCATCGCCGAACTGGATAATCTGGCCAATGACTTCAACGCACTGCTCGATGAACTGGAATCCTGGCAGACCCACCTGCAAAGCGAAAACGAAACCCTGGCCCACCAGGCCAGCCACGACAGCTTGACCGGCTTGCCGAACCGGGCATTTTTCGAGGGCCGGCTGATTCGCGCCTTGCGCAATGCCAGCAAGCTCAATGAACAAGTGGCCGTGCTGTACCTGGACAGTGATCGGTTCAAGGGCATCAATGACAATTTCGGCCACGCCGCCGGCGACGCGGTGCTGACGGCCGTGGCGACCCGGGTCCGGGCGCAGTTGCGCGAGGATGACTTGGTCGCGCGCTTGGGGGGCGACGAATTCGCCGTGCTGCTGGCGCCCTTGCACAAGGCCGAGGACGCCGAGCGGATCGCTGAAAAGATCATCGCCAGCATGGAAATGCCGATTCAATTGCCCGGCAACGCCTCCGTGTTGACCTCCCTCAGTATTGGCATTGCCGTTTACCCCGATGATGGTGCCACACCGGGCACCCTGCTCCACGCCGCCGATGCGGCCATGTATCAAGCCAAACGCCTCGCCCGAGGCGGTCAACATACGGCGGGGTCGGATCACTCCGTCGCTGATCTTCAAACCAGGAGCTGACTCGTGCGTTCATATCCCTCATTTTCCCTGCGCTGGTTCGCGGCGCTTTTCCTGCTTGCCGTCGTGGCCCTGAGCGGTTGCCAGACGGCACCGCCGAAAGGCCTGACCCCGGCGCAGATTGCCGTACTCAAGCAGCAAGGTTTCGAATTGACCGACGATGGCTGGGCCTTCGGTTTGTCGGGCAAGGTGCTGTTTGGCAGCGATGTGGAAAACCTCAATCCGGCCAGTACCGAAATCGTCGAGCGCATCGGCAAGGCGCTGCTGGGGGCGGGCATCGAGCGGGTACGCGTCGATGGTCATACCGACGCATCGGGCTCACAGGCCTACAACGAAGAACTGTCGAAGCGTCGGGCCGCGAGCGTGAGCAAGGTGCTGACCAGCGTTGGCATGCGCGAAGAGAATGTTCAATTGCGTGGCCTGGGCAGCAGCAAACCGGTCGCCTCCAACGACACCGCCAGCGGCCGCACCGAAAACCGCCGCGTCGCCATCGTGGTCATCGCCGACTAGTCGGCGAATACCATCTCCCGACTCTCACCCATCAGCAATGGCCGGTTCTGTTCAGTCACCTCGCGGATGTAATCCCACAACAGCGTAATTCGCTTGAGCTTGCGCAGGTCCTCCCGGCAGTACATCCAGAACTGCCGGGTGACGTTGATTTCCTCCGGCAGCACCGGCAACAGCCGTGGATCCTGGGCGGCGAGGAAGCAGGGCAGGATCGCGAGCGAGCGGCCTTGCTGCGCTGCCACGAATTGCGCGATCACGCTGGTGCTGCGCAGGTGGGCATTGGCGCCGGGCAGGACGTTGGCCAGGTAGAGCAACTCGGAACTGAACGCCAGGTCATCCACGTAGCTGATGAATGAGTGCCTGGCCAGGTCGGCCGGGCGCTGGATCGGTGGATGATTGTCCAGGTAAGACTGGGTGGCGTAGAGCTGCAGCCGGTAGTCGCACAATTTGCAGCATACATACGGGCCGTGTTCGGGACGTTCGAGGGCGATGACGATGTCGGCTTCGCGCTTGGACAGGCTGATGAAGTGTGGCAGCGGCAGGATGTCCACCGAGATGGCTGGGTAGGCATCGACGAAGTGGCTCAACTGCGGGGTGATGAAGAAGCTGCCAAAGCCTTCGGTGCAGCCCATGCGCACGTGGCCGGACAACGCGACGCCAGAGCCCGAGACCTGCTCGCAGGCCATGTGCAAAGTGCTTTCGATCGATTCGGCATAACCCAGCAGGCGCTGGCCTTCGGCCGTCAGGACAAAGCCGTTGGTCCGCGATTTCTCGAACAGCAGCGTGCCCAACGAGGCTTCCAGCGAGCTGATGCGTCGCGACACCGTGGTGTAGTCGACGGCCAGGCGCTTGGCGGCCGTGCTGGCCTTGCGGGTGCGGGCCACTTCGAGGAAAAACTTGAGGTCGTCCCAATTCAGCGACCCCAGGGAGGTGATGTTTTTTTGCATGATGGACCGGCTTTTATGTGCATTCTTATTAGAAGTTTGCACATCTATACTCCAAAAACCGTCTCATCACCAACCGTGCTCGCGCACCTTGGTCTTTGCTGAACCAGCGCTCTCTCATAAGAACAATCCCGGAGGCCAGCATGAACGTTTCCCTTACGCCCAGCGATACCACCCTGCAAACCGTCAGACTGCTGATCGATGGCGAGTGGGTCGAATCCCAATCCAGCGAATGGCACGACATCGTCAACCCGGCCACCCAGCAGGTGTTGGCGAAGGTTCCGTTCGCCACGGCCGCGGAAGTCGATGCCGCCATTGCCGCTGCCCAGCGTGCGTTCCAGACCTGGAAACTGACGCCCATCGGCGCGCGGATGCGCATCATGCTCAAGCTCCAGGCATTGATTCGCGAGCATTCCAAGCGCATCGCCGCAGTGCTCAGCGCCGAACAGGGCAAGACCATCGCTGACGCCGAGGGCGATATTTTCCGCGGCCTGGAAGTGGTCGAGCACGCCTGCTCCATCGGTACCCTGCAAATGGGCGAGTTCGCCGAGAACGTCGCCGGTGGCGTGGACACCTACACGCTGCGCCAGCCGATCGGCGTGTGTGCGGGCATTACGCCGTTCAACTTCCCGGCGATGATTCCGCTGTGGATGTTCCCGATGGCCATCGCCTGCGGCAACACGTTCGTGCTCAAGCCGTCGGAACAGGATCCGCTGTCGACCATGCTGCTGGTGGAGCTGGCCATCGAGGCCGGTGTACCGGCGGGTGTGCTCAACGTGGTGCACGGCGGCAAGGATGTGGTGGATGCGCTCTGCACCCACAAGGACATCAAGGCGGTTTCGTTCGTCGGCTCGACGGCGGTCGGTACCCACGTGTATGACCTGGCGGGTCGCCACGGCAAGCGCGTGCAGTCGATGATGGGCGCCAAGAACCACGCCGTGGTGCTGCCCGATGCCAATCGTGAACAAACCCTCAATGCTTTGGTGGGAGCTGGTTTCGGCGCGGCGGGCCAACGTTGCATGGCCACCTCCGTGGTGGTGATGGTGGGCGCGGCCAAGCAGTGGTTGCCGGAGCTCAAGGCCTTGGCGCAGAAGCTCAAGGTCAACGCCGGCAGCGAGCCGGGCACGGATGTCGGCCCGGTGATTTCCAAGCGGGCCAAGGCGCGGATCCTCGAGTTGATCGAGAGTGGCGTGAAGGAAGGGGCGAAGCTGGAGCTCGATGGCCGTGGCATCAGCGTGCCGGGCTTCGAGCAGGGCAACTTTGTCGGTCCGACCCTGTTTTCCGGCGTGACCACCGACATGCGCATCTACACCGAAGAAATCTTCGGGCCGGTGCTGGTGGTGTTGGAAGTCGACACCCTCGACCAGG
This sequence comes from Pseudomonas sp. SWRI179, assembly GCF_014268705.1. Classification (NCBI taxonomy): domain Bacteria; kingdom Pseudomonadati; phylum Pseudomonadota; class Gammaproteobacteria; order Pseudomonadales; family Pseudomonadaceae; genus Pseudomonas; species Pseudomonas sp. SWRI179. The sequence continues at coordinate 14,214 of NZ_JABWRA010000044.1, forward strand.
CGATTGCCCTGGTCAACGCCAACCCATTCGGCAACGGCACGGGCCTGTTCACCCAGAGCGGTGCGGCGGCGCGCAAATTCCAGAGCGAAATCGACGTCGGCCAGGTGGGCATCAACATCCCGATTCCGGTGCCGGTGCCGTTCTTCAGCTTCACCGGTTCCCGCGGTTCGAAACTCGGCGACCTCGGCCCGTACGGCAAACAAGTGGTGCAGTTCTACACTCAGACCAAGACCGTGACCGCGCGCTGGTTCGATGACGACAGCGTCAATGACGGTGTGAACACCACGATCAATTTGCGTTAAGGAGCCGGACATGAACATCGCATTTATCGGCCTGGGCAACATGGGTGCCCCCATGGCGCGCAACCTGCTCAAGGCCGGCCATTCGCTGAACCTGTTTGACCTGAACCAAGCGGTACTGGCCGAACTGGCAGCATTGGGCGGTACCATCAGCGCCTCGCCGCGCGACGCGGCCCAGGGCGCGGCACTGGTCATCACCATGCTGCCGGCCGCCGCCCATGTGCGCAGTGTCTGGCTGGGTGAAGACGGTGTGCTGGCCGGCATCGCCGCCGGCACGCCGGCAGTGGATTGCAGCACCATCGATCCGCAAACCGCCCGTGACGTAGCGGCTGCCGCGGCGAAACAAGGCGTGGCGATGGCCGACGCGCCGGTCTCGGGCGGCACTGGCGGCGCGGCGGCGGGCACGTTGACCTTCATGGTCGGCGCCACGGCTGAGTTGTTTGCCACCTTGCAGCCGGTGCTGGCGCAAATGGGTCGTAACATTGTGCATTGTGGTGAAGTCGGTACCGGGCAGATCGCCAAGATCTGCAACAACCTGCTGCTGGGAATTTCCATGGTGGGCGTCAGCGAAGCCATGGCCCTGGGCGATGCCTTGGGGATCGACACCCAAGTGCTGGCCGGCATCATCAATAGCTCAACGGGCCGCTGCTGGAGTTCGGACACCTATAACCCATGGCCGGGTGTGATCGAAACGGCCCCGGCGTCCCGAGGCTATACGGGTGGCTTTGGCGCCGACCTGATGCTCAAGGACCTGGGCCTGGCGACCGAAGCCGCGCGGCAGGCCCATCAGCCGGTGGTGCTGGGGGCTGTGGCGCAACAGTTGTACCAGGCGATGAGCCAGCGGGGCGAGGGCGGCAAGGACTTTTCGGCGATTGTGAACAGCTATCGCAAGCCGCAATAAACCTGTGAATCGAGAGGCTTTTGTGGCGAGGGAGCTTGCTCCCGCTGGGCTGCGTAGCAGCCCTGTTTGTTGGCGGTTGCTGCGCAACCGAGCGGGAGCAAGCTCCCTCGCCACAGGGCAGTGCTGAAGCGGTGAAGTTTTCACGGTTGTTTTCCGAGAGACCACGTCGGGTGGTCTCTCGGTTTTTTGTTTCAGGCGAAGACGAAATATTTACGCACGGTCTCGACCACTTCCCAGGTGCCTTTCATGCCGGGTTCGATGACGAAAATATCACCGGCGCGCAGATGAATCGGCTCCAGACCTTCTGGGGTGATGATGCAGTAGCCTTCCTGGAAATGGCAGTACTCCCACTTCACATATTCCACATACCATTTGCCCGGTGTGCAGATCCAGGTGCCCATGATCTTGCTGCCGTCTTCGCTGGTGTAGGCGTTGAGGTTGACGGTGTGCGGGTCGCCTTCGAGTTTTTCCCATTTGCAGGCATCGAGTACGGGCAGCGGATGGGTGTCGCGCAGGACGGTGATGGGGGCAGTCATGTGAGCTCCGAAAGGGGCGGAAGAGAACAGGCACCCTAACGCGCGGCATGGGCGGATAGATGTCTGTAGTCGACATCGGGCTATCCAGAAACGCGCATCAATCGGCCAGATGCCGAGCCAGGGCCTTGGCGTAGGTGGGCAAACCTTCGAAGTTGCGGGCGCACAGCAGCAGCGCCCGGTGGGTCCAGGCCTCTTGCAGTGGGACGCATTGATACGATGGCTCGGTCGGTCGCCGATCGACGGCCGCCTTCGGCACGATGGCAATGCCTGCGCCATGGGTCACCATGCGAATCATCCCGTCGAAACCCTCGGCGCGAATGCGGATTTGCATGCGCGAGCCGATGTGCAGGGCCTGTTCTTCCAGGTGGATCGCCAGGGCGCTGGCGGCGTTCAGGCCGACGTAGTCGTGGCTGAGGGTTTCGCTGAAACGCACGGTTCGACCGTCAGCCAGGGGATGTCCGTTCGGTAGGATCAATACCAGCGGATCGTCGCGAAACGGCCAGGCCTGAAGGCCATCGGTGTCCACCGCGTCGGAAACGATCCCCAGGTCCGCCGCGCCCTCGCGCAGCGCATGGGTGATCCGTGAGCTGGGCAACTCCTGCAAGTCGATGTCGAGGTTGGGATGGGTCTTGAGAAAGCCGGCCAGCAGTTCGGGCAGGTATTCGGTCATGGCGCTGGTGTTGCACAGCAGCCGTACCCGGCCTTTGACCCCCTTGGCGTATTCGGCCAGGTCCTGTTGCAGGCGTTCGGCCTGTTGCAGCAGGAGCCGGGCGTGTTCGGCCAACGCCTTGCCAGCCGGCGTGGGCGATACGCCACGTCGTCCGCGTTCAAGCAGGTCGATGCCCAGGGACCCTTCCATGGCCCGGACTCGCGCACTGGCCGCGGCCAGGGACAAGTGGCTGCGGGCCGCACCGGCGGTGATGTTGCCGGTGTCGAGGATGTGCAGGTAGAGGCGCAGGTCGGTGAGGTCGAAGTGCATGGGCTGGTGATCCTGTCTCAAGTGTTGCGGTGTTTGGTGTGCCGCCTTCGCGAGCAAGCCCGCTCCCACAGGGAGAATGCATTTCAAACTGTGGGAGCGGGCTTGCTCGCGAAGGCGCCAGTAGCATGCACAAAATTTCCAGCCTCTTGCTGAAAGAGAGGCACCCTCAGTATATGGCAGATTTTCAAGCCAAGCCCCGGGGCGCACGATAGTCCCATGAACACACTCATCGCTTTCTATCAAAACCTAGGCCTGGCCCTTTCCTTACTGGTCATCGGCACCTTCCTGCTGGCCGGCACCATCAAGGGCGTGATCGGCCTCGGCCTGCCGACCATCTCCATGGGCTTGCTCGGTCTGGCTATGGCGCCGGCGCAGGCTGCGGCGCTGCTGATCATTCCGGCGACCCTGACCAATCTTTGGCAACTGGCGTTCGGCGGCCATCTGCAAACATTGATCCGGCGCTTGTGGCCGCTGTTACTCGCGATTTTTATTGGCACCGGGCTGGGTACGCTGTGGATCGGCATGACAGGCGGGGCCTGGGTGGTGCGGGCCTTGGGCGGGGCGTTGTTGCTGTATGCGCTGAGCGGCCTGTGGCTGCCAACGTTGCGGGTCGGTCCCGATGCCGAGCCGTGGATCGCTCCGCTCTGCGGGTTGCTGACTGGCCTCGTCACTTCCGCTACCGGTGTGTTCGTCATTCCGGCAGTGCCTTATCTGCAAGCGCTGGGCTTGAGCAAGGATGAACTGGTGCAGGCCCTGGGCCTGTCATTCACCGTTTCGACCCTGGCCCTGGCCGCCGGCCTGTTGTGGCGCGGCGAGCTGGGCGGGGGCGAATTGAGCGCTTCGTTGCTGGCGCTGGCCCCGGCGCTGCTGGGGATGTGGCTGGGGCAATGGCTGCGCCAGCGGATCAGCGCCGTGTTGTTCAAACGGGTATTTTTCATCGGCCTCGGTGTGCTCGGCGGCCATCTGCTGGTCAGCGGCTAGCCGAGGACGGGCTGAGCATGTCGACGCGACGGATGTCGAAGTCGCGCTCCAGATAGTCCATGCGTCGCTCGAAGAACTGCTTCATATGCGGCAGGTTCGAATGCACCTCCAGGTGTGCCTGGGATGCCCAGATCTCATAGAAGATAAACAGCGTTGGATCCTGTTGGTCCCGCAGCATGTGATATTCGATGCAGCCGGGCTCGGCACGGCTTGGTTCGACGTAGGCGCGGAACAGCGCCTCGAAGGCCTCGGCTTTTTCCGGGCGGGTCTTGGCGTGCAGGATGAAACCGTGCAGTTCGCTCATGGAGAGGGCTCCTGAAATAAAAGAAGTGCCGAAGCTTACGGCAACAATCGACCGTTCATTCTTGCGTATAGGTCAAATCACTTTTGCCGTTGCGGTGCTTATTCCGCGCGAAGCTCGTCGGTACTCTGCCGCCATCAATTTCAATCTTTCCATGCGGCGGCCAGCCAACGGCCCCCGCCGTGGAACCCGATGAGGCTCACCATGAAAAAAATCCTGTTGCTCAACGGCGGCAAACAATTCGCCCATTCCGACGGTCGCTACAACGCCACCCTCCACGAGACGGCGCTCAGCGTGCTGGACCGTGGCGGGTTTGATGTGAAAACCACTTTCATCGATGGCGGCTACGACCTCCAGGAGGAAGTCGCCAAGTTCCTCTGGGCCGACGTGATCATTTACCAGATGCCAGGTTGGTGGATGGGCGCGCCGTGGACCGTGAAGAAGTACATCGACGAAGTCTTCACCGAAGGCCACGGCAGCCTCTACGCCAGTGACGGTCGGACCCGTTCCGATGCCTCACAGAAATACGGCAGCGGCGGCCTGATCCAAGGCAAGCAGTACATGTTGTCGCTGACCTGGAACGCCCCGCAGCAAGCCTTCGACGACCCGAGCGATTTCTTCGAAGCCAAGGGTGTGGACGCGGTGTACTTCCCGTTCCACAAGGCCAATCAATTCCTCGGCATGACCGGCCTGCCGACCTTCCTGTGCGTGGATGTGATGAAGCGCCCGAACATCGAAGAAGATGTGGCGCGGTATGAGCGGCATTTGATCGAGGTGTTCGGCCTTTCGCGGTAATCCAGATACTATCGGGACTTACCCGAACGCAATCCTGCACCCAAGGCGAGCGGGCTTCTGTGGCGAGTGAGCTTGCTGTGGCGAGTGAGCTTGCTCCCGCTGGGCTGCGCAGCAGCCCCCCCAAAAAGCGGCCGCTGCGCGCTGGAGCGCCGGCCCGGCCGAGCGGGAGCAAGCTCCCTCGCCACAAAAGCATCCTTCACACCGGATGTGCATTCCACGAGAGGATGTCTGTGAAAGCCAGATCCGACGAGTTGCAGATTTTCGTCTGCGTGATTGAATGCGGATCCATCTCCGCCGCCGCCGAGCAAGTCGGGCAGACGCCGTCGGCGGTCAGCCGCACGTTGTCGCGGCTGGAGGCCAAGCTCGATACCACGCTGATCAACCGCACCACGCGGCGCATGGACCTCACCGAAGAGGGCAAGTATTTCTTCGAACAGGCCAAAGGCATCCTCGACCAGATGGATGAGCTGGAAGAGCGCCTGTCGTCTCGCCAGAAAAATCCTTCAGGACGCTTGCGGATCAACGCGGCCTCGCCGTTCATGCTGCACGCCATCGTGCCGCACATCGAAGAATTCCGCCGCCTTTACCCAGGCATCCAGCTCGAACTCAACAGCAACGACCTGATCATCGACCTGTTGGAGCAAAGCACTGACATCGCCATCCGCATCGGCACCCTTATCGACTCGACGCTCCACGCCCGCTCCCTGGGTTGCAGCCCGTTGCACATCCTCGCCAGCCCGGCCTATTTGAAGCAGCACGGCACTCCCACAAGCGTTGCCGAACTGTCGGAGCATGCGCTGCTGGGGTTTGCCCAGAACGATGGCCTCAACCAGTGGCCGCTGCGTCACCCGCACGGTGATCGCTGGGCGATCCAGCCAGCCATCAGCGCGTCCAGCGGCGAGACCGTGCGTCACTTGGCGCTGCAAGGACAGGGCATTGCCTGCCTGTCAGACTTCATGACCCGCGACGACATTCACGCCGGCCGGCTGAAGGTGCTGCTGGCCGATGCCAACAGCGGCTACCGCCAGCCGATCAACGCGGTGTACTACCGCAATTCGCAACTGGCCCTGCGGATCCAGTGTTTCCTGGACTTCATCCAGGGCAAGCTCGCCGACTACGCCTCGCGGGAGTTCAAGGGTTGATTCGTGACTTCAAGGCATGAGTGATTTGGGCAATGAGTGTGCGCGGCAACAACGCCCGTGAGCGGCTGGGGTGGGCACCGAAGCGGACGTCGGTGGTGGAATGGATTCTTGAAGAAATGGTGTGATCCGTCAGTAAAACATCGGACCTGTGGGAGCGGGCTTGCTCGCGAATGCGGTGTGTCAGTCTGCGCCAATGTTGCCTGACACACCGCTTTCGCGAGCAAGCCCGCTCCCACATTTGATCGCCAGTGATCACTCTATCTTCATCAGTCCTATAACCCCCTGTGGGTGTTGCTTCAGTCGTGCTGCACGCCCGCGCGCTTGAGCATTTGTTTGCAGCGCTCGGACAGGTGATACACGCGCAGGTGCTTGCCCGCTTTGCTGTAGCGCTCACGCAAGGTCTTGAGCGCGGCGACGGCCGAGTAGTCGACGAAGCGCAAGTGACGGCAATCGAGGGTCACCAGGGCCGGGTCGTTGGCCGGGTCGAACTGGTTGAGAAACGGCGTCGACGAGGCGAAAAACAGCGTGCCGTGCAGGCGATACAGCTTGCTGCCGTCGGACTCCTCATGGGTGTCGGCATACAGCTCCCGGGCCTGTTGCCAGGCGAAGTTGAGCGCCGCGATGATGATCCCGCAGAGCACGGCCACGGCCAGGTCGGTGAACACCGTGATGACCGTCACTGCGATGATGACCAGCACATCGTTGGCGGGCACTTTGTTGACCACCCGCAACGAGGCCCAGGCGAACGTCTGCTGCGCCACCACGAACATCACGCCCACCAACGCCGCCAGCGGAATGCGCTCGATCAACGGCGACAGGAACAACACGAACAGCAACACCATCACCCCGGCCACCACGCCCGATAACCGCCCGCGTCCGCCGGAACTGAGGTTGATCATCGTCTGGCCGATCATGGCGCAACCGCCCATGCCGCCCAGCAATCCAGAGGCCATGTTGGCCGCGCCCAATGCCACGCACTCACGATCCGGGTAGCCGCGGCTCTCGGTGATTTCATCGGTCAGGTTCAGGGTCAGCAGGGTTTCCAGCAAACCGACCATCGCCATGATCACCGCATAGGGCGCGACGATTTGCAGGGTTTCCAGGTTCCAGGGAATGTCCGGCAGGGCAAACGTCGGCAAGCCGCCGGCAATGTGGGCCATGTCACCCAGGGTCCGGGTCGGCAGACCGAGCAGATAAACCGCCAGGCCAACGCCGAGGATCGCCACCAAGGCCGGCGGTACGCTGCGGGTCAGGCGCGGCAACAGGTAGACGATGGCCATGGTCAACGCCACCAGCCCGGCCATCAGATAGAGCGGGGTGCCGCTCAGCCAGACGCCGTCATTCTTGAAATGCTCCAGTTGCGCCAGCGCAATCACAATGGCCAAGCCATTGACGAAACCAAGCATCACCGGGTGCGGCACCATGCGCACCAGCTTGCCCAGCCGCAACAGCCCGAACGCCATCATGATCAACCCGCCCAGCAGCACGGTCGCCAACAGGTACTGCACCCCGTGCTGCACCACCAGCGCGACGATCACCACGGCCATCGACCCCGCCGCGCCTGACACCATCCCGGGGCGACCGCCGAATAACGCGGTCAGCGTACAGAGGATGAACGCGCCGTACAGCCCCATCAGCGGATTGAGGTGGGCCACCAGGGCGAAGGCGATGCACTCGGGGAGCAAGGCGAAAGAGGTGGTGAGGCCGGCGAGGGCGTCGGCGCGAAGACGTGCTGGTTTCATGATGTACCTGACTGGGCGCCGGTGGACCGTCGGCTGCCGGGGAGTGGTGCAAAAAGCAGGTGCGGATGGTACGGAATTGAATGCGGGGCGGCCAGCCGTCTGTGGCGAGGGGATTTATCCCCGTTGGGCTGTGCAGCAGCCCCAAACCAGGCAACTCGTTGTGTCAGTAAAACTGAGCCTGTTGGTTTAGGGCCGCTTCGCAGCCCAGCGGGGATAAATCCCCTCGCCACAGGGACGATGAAAATCTTGCGCTGAATTTTCATCAACGCCGTGTCGCGTTGTCCGTCAGCGACAAGTTTTACCTCTGCGCGAAAATTACTTTCAACGGGTTTGAAGATTCGTCGTCGAAATGATTTATGAGTTTCACAACACATCGACGTGACCCCATTCGAGGAGTAACGCATGGCACCTGCTTTCGGTTATTGGCTATTGGTCTACGCGGCCATCGCTATCATCGCGCTGATCGTCCTGATCGCGCGCTACCGGCTCAATCCGTTCATCGTGATTACCCTGGTCTCCATTGGCCTGGCGTTGCTGGCCGGGATGCCGCCGTCGGGTGTGGTGGGGGCGTACGAGGCGGGTGTCGGCAAGACGCTGGGGCACATCGCGCTGGTGGTGGCCCTGGGCACCATGCTCGGCAAGATGATGGCCGAGTCCGGCGGGGCCGAGCGCATGGCGCAGACGTTGATCGAACGTTTCGGCGAGCGCAACGCCCACTGGGCGATGGTGTGCATTGCCTTCCTCGTGGGGTTGCCGTTGTTCTTCGAGGTCGGTTTTGTGCTGCTGGTGCCCATCGCGTTCACTATCGCCCGGCGTGTGGGCGTGTCGATCCTGATGGTGGGGCTGCCGATGGTCGCCGGGCTTTCGGTGGTCCATGCGCTAGTGCCGCCGCATCCGGCGGCGATGCTGGCGGTGCAGGCGTTCCAGGCTTCGGTGGGGCAGACCTTGCTGTACGCGATCCTGATCGGCATTCCCACCGCGATTATCGCCGGCCCGCTGTACGCCAAATTCATCGTGCCGCGCATCCAGCTGCCGGCCGAAAATCCGCTGGAGCGACAATTCCTCGACCGTGAACCGCGGGCCAAGCTGCCGGGTTTCGGCGTGACATTGGGGACCATCCTGCTGCCGGTGATCCTGATGTTGATCGGCGGCTGGGCCAACCTCATCTCCACGCCGGGCAGCGGTTTCAACCAGTTCCTGCTGTTCATCGGCAACTCGGTGATCGCCTTGCTGTTGGCGACCATCCTCAGTTTCTGGACCCTCGGCCTGGCCCAGGGATTCAACCGCGAATCGATCCTCAAGTTCACCAACGAATGCCTGGCGCCGACCGCCAGCATCACCTTGCTGGTGGGCGCCGGTGGTGGTTTGAACCGGATCCTGGTGGACGCCGGGGTCACGCAGCAGATCGTCGGCCTGGCCGAGGAATTCCAGTTGTCACCGCTGGTCATGGGTTGGCTGTTCGCTGCGCTAATGCGGGTTGCCACGGGTTCGGCCACGGTGGCGATGACCACGGCCTCGGGCATCGTCGCGCCGGTGGCGATTGGCCTGGGTTATCCCCATCCCGAGCTGCTGGTGCTGGCGACCGGCGCCGGGTCGGTTATCTTTTCCCACGTCAACGACGGCGGCTTCTGGCTGATCAAGGAATACTTCAATATGACCGTCACGCAGACCTTCAAGACCTGGACGGTGCTTGAAACACTGATATCCCTGGTCGCGTTCGCCCTGACCCTCGGGCTTGCGCGCGTGCTTTGACCGCCACTGCAAGGAGCCGTCATGGACATCCTCTACCAGATCCGTGCCCGTCAGGATTCCTTCAGCGCCGGCGAAGGAAGAATCGCCCGGCTGATGCTCGAAGACGTAGGCTTCGCAGCCTCCGCCAGCCTCGATGAACTGGCCCAACGGGCGGAAGTCAGCAGCGCCACCTTGTCGCGCTTCGCCCGCACCGTCGGTTGCCGAGACCTGCGAGACCTACGCCTGCAACTGGCCCAGGCCAGCGGCGTCGGCAGCCGTTTCCTCGACCCGGCCGGCGCGCCGGAGCAGTCGGCGTTTTATGGACAGATCGTCGGCGATATCGAAGCGACCCTGCGCCAACATCTGTCAGGGTTCGAAGAGTCGCGGTTTGGCGATGCCGTGAGGATGATCGGCAAGGCACGGATGATCCATGCGTTCGGCCTGGGTGGCTGGTCGGCGCTGTGCGGCGAGGAGTTGCAAGTGCGGCTGGTGCGTTTTGGCTACCCGATTGCCGCCTCCCGCGACCCGGTGATGATGCGCATCACCGCCACCTCGCTGAGCGACCAGCATCTGGTCATCGCCTGCTCACTGACCGGTATCACGCCGGAGCTGTTGAGTGCGGTTGAACTGGCCCGCAGCTACGGTGCGGCGATCCTGGCCATCACCCGCGCCGACTCGCCACTGGCCCAAGTGGCCGATTGCGTGCTGCCCCTGCAAAGCGCCGAGACCTCCTTCATCTACAAACCCACGGCGGCGCGCTACGGGATGCTGCTGGCCATCGACGTGCTCGCCACCGAGCTGGCGCTGGCCCATCCCGAAGACAATCAAGAGCGCCTGCGGCGGGTCAAACTCGCCCTGGACGATTACCGCGGTGGCGACGATCATTTGCCGCTGGGAGACTGACATGCTGTACGACACGCTTATCCGCAATGCGCTAGTCATCGACGGCAGCGACACGCCCGGCTACCACGCCGACGTAGCGATCCACGGCGGTCGCATCGAACGCATCGGCGAGCTGCGCGATGCCCAGGCCGTGGAAGACATCGACGCCGCCGGCCGCGTGCTGGCGCCAGGCTTCATCGATGTGCACACCCACGACGACACAGTGGTCATTCGCCAACCGCAGATGCTGCCCAAGCTCAGCCAGGGCGTGACCACCGTGATCGTCGGCAACTGCGGCATCAGCGCCGCGCCGGTGAGCCTGCGGGGCGATCCGCCAGACCCGATGAACCTGCTCGGCACGGCCCAGGCGTTTGCCTACCCAGGCTTTGCCGATTATCGCGTAGCGGTGGAAGCGGCGACACCAGCGGTCAACGTGGCTGCGTTGGTCGGGCACACAGCGTTGCGCAGCAACCACATGGACGATTTGTTGCGCACGGCCTCGGTAGGAGAAATCGCCGCCATGCGTCGGCAATTGCGCGAAAGTCTGGAGGCCGGTGCCTTGGGGTTGTCCACCGGCCTGGCCTACGCCAACGCCTTTGAAGCGTCCACCGACGAAGTCATGCAACTGACCGAAGAATTGAGCGCATTCGGCGCTGTCTACACCACCCACCTGCGCAGCGAATTCGAACCGGTGCTCGAGGCCATGGACGAGGCGTTCCAGATCGGCCGTCATGCGCAGAGTCCGGTGATCATTTCCCACCTCAAATGCGCGGGCGCCGGCAATTGGGGACGAAGCCCGCAGGTGCTCGCGGCGTTGGAAAACGCGGCGAAAACCCATCCGGTCGGTTGCGACTGCTACCCCTACGCGGCCAGCTCCTCGACCTTGGACCTCAAGCAAGTGACCGATGCCCATCGCATCACCATCACCTGGTCGACACCGCACCCGTCGATGGGCGGACGTGACCTTATCGACATCGCACGCGATTGGGAGGTGTCGCTGTTGGAGGCGGCGCGGCGCCTGCAACCGGCTGGCGCGGTGTACTACGGCATGGATGAAGGCGACGTACGACGGATCCTCGCCCACCCGTTGTCCATGGTCGGCTCTGACGGTTTGCCCGAAGATCCGTTTCCCCATCCTCGCTTGTGGGGCGCTTTCCCACGGGTGCTGGGATATTTCAGTCGAGACATTGGGCTTTTTCCGTTGCACACCGCCGTGCACAAAATGACTGGCCTTTCCGCCGCGCGTTTCGGCCTCAAGCAACGAGGAGAAATCCGTGAGGGCCATTGGGCGGACCTGGTGTTGTTCAATCCCCACACTATTCGCGACGTCGCCGATTTTAATGAGCCTCAGCGGGCGGCCGAAGGCATTGAGGGTGTGTGGGTCAACGGTGCCCTGAGCTATCGCGACGGCCAGGCGAATGGCCGCCGGGAAGGGCGCTTCCTGGCGCGCGAAGGCGATCTGCGTCGAGGCTTTGGTCCATCGAATGGCGTGTAAGTGGCTGATAGTGTGTTAATTGGCGCCACAATAATGGCATTGCGACACTAAAGAAGCCGGGTTTAAAGCCGAAGCATTGGAGTCAACCCATCTACACTGGGTCTTTTCAGCCAGGGAGCACCCCATGAGCTTCGGTAAAACCACCCCGATCCTGCGGATCTTCGATGAAGCCAAGGCGTTGGCGTTCTATGTCGACTTCCTGGGCTTTACCGTTGACTGGCAACACCGCTTCGGTGACAACTTTCCCCTCTACCTGCAAGTCTCCCGCGGGGACTGCGTGCTGCACCTGTCCGAGCACCATGGCGATTGCACGCCGGGCTCGGCGCTGCGGATCGAGACCGATGAGCTGGAAGCCTTCCAGCAGCAATTGCTCGCCAAGCAATACCGCTACGCCCACCCACAGATCCAGGCCATGCCCTGGGGCAGCCAGGACATGGCGATCAGTGATCCGTTCGGGAATCGGTTGGTGTTTACCAATGCGATTAACGTCTGAGCCGTTAGCGACTCTCTGGATCCTGCTGACCCAAGGTGTGTTAGCCTCAATCAATGATTTCAATGATTTCAATGATTTCAATGATTTCAATGATTTCAATGATTTCATGGATTGCAGGGGGCATCATGGCCAGCATCACCATTCGAAAACTTGAAGCCCATGCGATGGCGATGTTCGAAGAAGACTTCGTTGGGCGAATATTTCCGTTTGACGCCCATGCCGCTGTTGAGTACGCGACGCTGGTGGCGAACTGCGAAGCAAGGAGGCGAGGCGTGTCGATGGCCGATGCGCAGATCGCCGCTATTTGCCGAGCTCATGGCGCTTCGATCTGCGGGATTTTGAGTTTTCCGGGGTTGAGGTGATTGATCCCTGGCAGGCCGAGTAGAGGGTTTGATCTGATCGCTTAGGCAGGCCATGCCCTGGGGTAGCCAGGACATGGCGATCAGTGATCCGTTTGGGAATCGGTTGGTGCATACCAACGGCATCAGTGTCTGAGTCGCGCTATTTTCTGGCTTGACTACTTCCTGGCCGTGGGGCTGTTGACGGGTGCGGATTTCGGTCAAGGTAACTTCTGAGCTGCGTTTTGTATTGATCGTATTCGAAAACCATCCGCTTACTGGGTATCGACACCTCACTGGGAATGATGCCGGAGCAGTTGATGCAGGCTATGAAGTCTTCTGCGGTGCCTCTCAATTTATCGGTGTATATCACGGTCTCAGAAAGCATCCGTTCAGCGCGGTCCGGCCAGAGTGCGACGATCGTGTTGACTACTCGAACCTCGGCATGGGTCCCGGGCGCACTCGCACGTGCTGGCAGGATTCCGCCCATGTTGTCGATATGGCTTGCGATCATCTCTTTCGTGCGAACCTGTAGCTGGTGGGCGTTTTCGGCGGTTCTGCTCAGGAGGGGGGAGTCCATCAGCAAATGGTCGGAGACTGTCACGTTGTGAGGGCTTGATGCGCCGTCGTATTGAATTGCTATTTCGTTTAGGTATGCCTGCGTGTCTTTGATTGAGAAAGTTCCATAGTCCAAGTAGTACTTGCGATCTTCATCGTTAGCCAAACTGGATCCTCGAAGTTCCACCGTCGCGCTGCTATAACCCCTGATGCTGCCCGAAGGTTTCGGTAGGTTATAAGCTTCGCTGATTGCAATGTTATCGCTTTTGATAAAGCCATAAGAATGTGCGACTAGATTGCTCTCGGATTTGGCGTTCTTCAGCTCGCTCTTTCTGCTTAGCCCTCCTGCCTTGGGTTTGCTGTTCAGTGAGACGCTACGCAATATTTCTTCAGAGTGCTCCCTACCTGATTGCCTGAACTTTTCCATCGGTCGAGGCTTGCCTTTTTTATCGAGCGTTTTCTCAACTTTGATCAAGCCCTGATGATCGCTGAATCTCACGGGATTGTTTCCCACCATGCAGTACAGGTTCAATCCATCCACCGCCCCGGCCGGATCGGGACTGATCCAGCGTTGCAACCAAGGCGCATAGTACCGATGCCCGTAGTAATACAACCCGCTGGCATCGCGCTCCTTGCCGGAATAACGAATGGTCCGGTAATCGGCTTCCACGGCCGAACGGGATGCCACCCAAGCGGTTCCTCCATAGGGCAGGTAACTTTCCTGGCTGATCAGGTCGGCCTTGTCGTCGAGTTCCAGTGAGCTGGAACCCAGATGATCATCGAGGCTATAGCGCAGTTGATTGGCCGCGATCCCGGACGGTCGGCCTTCGGTCCAATGCAGGTAACGCACGCTGCAGCGCCCGGCTTGCAGGGTGATGACCTCCAGGCGCTCGTTATGACGGGTACGGATTTCGAGGCCCGGCAGATAACGGGCTTCCTCTGTGTGGGACATCGCCGCGGTATGGGTTGTCTTGATCTTGCGCACGCGTTGGCCGCTGCTGTCATAGGCATAATGCTCGGTGTCGTCGGCACGGTTTTCACGCTTGACCAGCACCACGCAATCTAGTTGGTTGCGGCTATTCCACGCCAATGGCTGGCCTGGGCATAGGGCCTGCAGGTTGCCGTTGGCATCGAAGTCCATCGTTATTCTGGTTGTTGTGTCGTCGCCCTGGCTCCAAGACGCGAGGCGATTGCTGGCGGCGGCGACGTTCAATGTGCGGGTGTAATTATTCCCGTCGCGTACATGACGCAGCTCGGTCAGGTTGCCGCCGTCGTCGTAGGTGTATTGCTCGGTAAAGTTGAACAGTTGCGTAGGGTCGAATGAAATCCTACCGGTGCCTGGAAGACCGGGGGGCGCGGTCAATCCGGCGGCCTCACGCCCCGTGGCGCTGGTCAACTGGTAGAGGCTGTCGTAGGTGAAGGTGCTGACGGGTTTTACCCGTTGATTGCTGTTGAAACGCTCCGGTTGGACGTTGTCGGTAATTTGCAGCACGTTCCCCACGGCGTCGTAGGTGTAGTGGAGTTCTTGCAAGGTTTTGCCAGGCATCGATGCGCTGAGCGACGTAAGTCGCCCGCTGGCTGGATCGAACATCGCGCGACTCGTTACACCATTGCCGGCGGTTTGCGATTCGACTTGGCCGAATGCGTTGTAGACGAGGTTCTCGACGATCTTTTTTTTAGCCTCGGTGCCTTTTATTTTCAGGCTCGCGGATTTGAGTTGGCCCGCGACATCGAAGGTGTAGTGCTGTTCGTGTCGAGCGGCATCGGTCTGCTGGATGATGTGTCCCAGTGCGTCATAGGACCAACTCGTTTTGTAGCCTTCGCCCTTTTCGAGAAGACCATCACGATCGTTCAAGTCGGTTGGCCAGTCAGGTTGTGCAGCCTCGATCAGCATGTGCCTTGTCTGGCCAAGCGGTTTACCGCATAACGCATATTCGTCGACGATCAACGTGCCCGCGCTGTCGTCGTGGCGAATGAGCGCGCCGCATTGATTGAGCGCCGCCGATTCCTGCGAGCTGTCGCC
Source organism: Pseudomonas sp. SWRI179 (assembly GCF_014268705.1). NCBI lineage: Bacteria > Pseudomonadati > Pseudomonadota > Gammaproteobacteria > Pseudomonadales > Pseudomonadaceae > Pseudomonas > Pseudomonas sp. SWRI179. Next base: position 29,410 of record NZ_JABWRA010000044.1, read on the forward strand.
ATAGCTCAAGCACTCGACTTTACGCAGCTCTTTTCCCGCAGCTTGCTCCTCGACTGTGATCAGTCTCAGTTGGTTGTCGTAAGTCGATTGCCAGTGGTTTCCTCGCTGATCCCAACTGCGCAAAATCTGTCCGGCGTCGCCGGGCAAGTTCAGGTGCCATCCGGCGTCGACGCTGTTTACTCGCAATGGTTTGCCGGACAGGCTGTAGACGGTCGCAAGGTTGGCGTCAGTTGCGTTGGCAAGCCGAGGGTCGCGCTGGGTAATCAGCCGCCCGGCGACGTCGTACTCTTGCCGGCTGGCGCGCATCTGGGGTTTTTCGCCTTCCTTGCTTCGGCAGTAAGCGACATGGCGCACCGGCAGGCCGCGACCATCGACGGCGTTGATGGCGGGAGTCTTGTAATGAAGTCGTGGGCTCATGCCTCACCTCCAGCTGTCGGGGCATGTTCGGCCATGACTTCTTCCAGCGTGTCGTTTTCGTCCTCGTCCACGGTGTACCACGGATGACGGGTCTGCCGGCGCATCCAGGAAAGTCCATTCTGTTTGGCGAGACGGGTGTGGGTAGGGCGGCCCAGTGCATCGTAGAACTGCTGGTCGCAATGGCCGAACTGCCGAAAGGATTTGTCGTTGATGTAGCGATGCTGGTCAGCAAAATAGGGGCGGTAAACCCGGATCGCCAAGCCCTTGCTGTTGTATTCCACCCGTTCGCTGACGTGCCAGCGCGTTGCGGTGATCTGTTCCAGAGGTTTGCCGTCCTCGTTGAGTGTCAGTTCGCCCTTGGCATCCACGATGTAAGCGATGCCTGGTTCGACCCGCTGCTTACTTTGCAACAGGCGACCAAAGCCATCGAAGCACGTCATGGCGATACGGATTTGTTTCTGGTCGTCATCGGGGTAACGATCGGCAACGAGTGTGGCGATGTGGATCGGCTCACGTTTCGAAGTGCGAATTTCGTGTTTCAGTTTTTTATCGTCGGCAGAAAGTACCTTGAGTTTCGACAGCCGCGCGCGAGCCGAAGCGCGGATTTGCCCGGTTGGTAGTACGTCGCCTTTGGTCACACATCGCGCTAGCCAGTCGGTGTCTTTCAGGGCTGTCGCCGATAGGTTTCCCATCCAACTGAATGGTGCGTAATAGATAGCGGTGGCGGCGTCCAGCAACGGGTCCTTGCTCTGCGTGATCGCTTCTGCCGGGCTTTTAGGCGAATGCTTGAACGCCGCGATCGGTTTGAAACCAACGGGGTTGTTGTTCTCGTCGCCGTAAAAGGTACTGGCCAGTATCTGGCCGAAGGCATCGGCAAGGCATTCCTGCACGTTACCGTTGGGGTCTTTGACCCATTGGGGCAGGAGACTACGGTAATCGTATTGCGCCTTGGTCGTGCAGCCATCGGGCAGTTCGAACCCGGTCACAAAGCAAGTGTATGGGTCGTAGCTGATCTTGGTCACGCCGTGGCTGTTGCTCGACTGCACGGTCTTGGTTTTGTAGAAACCTTCCAAGCCGGCGTAGGTCGAGAAGCCACTTTTGACTGACCAGAGCTTGCCAACTGGTCTGGCTGTGGCCAGGAACTCAGCCATGGATTGATAGCCAAGCTCCGTGAGCATTTTGTCGTCGGGTTGAGATACGGGCGGTTCTAGATGGAAGGCTTGTAGGGCGGTTTCGTCCAGCTCGGCGGTTTCCAGATGGTCGACCAGGGCTTCGAAGCTGGCGTTGCCGTCCGGCAGTGTTTCGTTGGCAGATGTCTTTTTGTAGCGTGTTACGGACAGACCGGTGAGAACGGCCTGGGCAGCCCAGCTTCGTTTCCTGACGCATTCGATAAGTCTCTCATAAGTAATATCCTTCGATGCCCGCCCTCCGTCATCAGGTGTCTTGGATAGTTTCAACGCGTTGGTCCGCTGGTGATAAGGCAAACCCAGGCGCCATCCTTGAGGTGCTTGCAGGTTGATGAATTCGGCGCGAGTTTGCGTCAGGTAGTAGAACTGTTGCGCGGGGTCATGAGCGTCCTGCCACCATTGTTGCTGGTCCGGGTCGCTGAATGGTGCGGCATCATCAGCCGTTTTGCGTCGGGCGTAGTGGACGTTCACGCTGTGAGTGACCGCACCGTACGGGTCATGCTGCAAATTGATCAGGTGCTGGCATTGTGGATCGTCGCTCTGGCCTTCGTATTGGTAGCTGATGGATTCCAGCAGCAGTGGCAACAGGGAAGCATAGCGCCGCGGGCCTTGGGGGGGCTGTTGCAGGCGAACCCGATAACGATTTTCCTGAATCGAGTACAGCGTCTTGGGATCGCTCCCTGCGTATGTCTCGCTGCGCAGTAAATGACCGCTCAGGGCGCGGCACATCTCAAGCCTGGTCGCTTCGTCCGGCGCGTCAACCAATGCGTCGGCATTTTCTTCATCTTTGTATCGGCACAGTAACGCTTTACCTAACGCCTTGGCTTGCGAATCGGCACCGTGATAGTCGCGTCGGTCCATGTCCAATGCCTGGCCGGTATGAAACCAGCTTTTTTTCAAGCAAGGCTCTGTGAAACCTGGCGAATCGGCATCGTTGGGATAGGTTTCATTGTCGGTTTGTATCAGCAAGCCGAAGCCGCGGAACTCCCGTTCGGCGCCATCGTAATAACCTTGGCGATAGGCAAAGCGCTGGGTCAGGCGATTACCGGTGATCTCGTCCCTCTGGACCAGGCGCGATACCAGATGCAGGGGCATCGGTACATGGCAGGCCAGTGACTTTTTGGCTATGACCCTCGAGGCTTTCTCGTCCAGCCATTCCTGGGCCGAGCTGCGATAAGTGATGCGGTTGGCGGCGCCCATGTTGTTGTAAGTGACGGTCAACAGATAGGGTTTTTCGTCGACAAAACCGTAGTGCCAATGTTGCGCAGGGGTCAGATGCGGCATGCTCAACACCAAGCTGGAGCAACCCAGCCCTTGCAGGTCGACGACGCTTACCTGGCATAAATTGTCGTAGCGCAGGCCGGCCGGCCAGGGCAGCTCAACTGCGGGAGCGAAGCCATTGCCACAGCGGTTCATGAAGATCAGCATTCGATCCGCTTGCAGATAGATCAGGTCGGCGGCACCGGAACCATCCAGGTCCGCGAGACGGATGCGCGAGGCATCGAAGGTGGAGTAGGCGAGGCCCGGAAAATCCAACACGATGCCTTTGCCGAATCGCCCATGGCCCAGGTTTGGCCAGCACTTCACTTCGTCGTGGCGAATGCGCACCAGGTGTTGCTGGCCACTGCCGAGCAGGTCACTGAACGCCACCAGCTCGCAAGGCGACCCGTTGAATACCGGCAGGGCATCGTCATCGTCGTCGCGATGAACTTCACGCGCCGCGGCGAAACCACCCTCGCGCTGGTTGGCATACAAGCGAACGCTGCGTGGGCCTATTAGGGCAAGGTCGCTGAGCCCTTCACCCATCAGGTCGGCCAGATTCCCTTTCGGACTGAAGAATTCGCTAGGAAACGCCTGGAAGGTCGCGAAGTTCGACCACTTGCGATCCGCTCCGAGCGAAAAGAAACCGCTGAGCCCCGGTTGGGCAATGATCCAGTCCAGGCGGCCGTCGCCTGTGAGGTCACTCAATGTTTGGTGCAGCGTTTTCGCTGTGTCGGTGACAGGCGTCTTGGGCAGCTCTTGCCACTGACCGTAAGCCACTTCATCAGTCTTGGCTTTAGCGCGCATGGGTTCACGGTAATACCAGCCTGCCGCGCGTCGATGGAGCACGCCGGGCAACCCTTCACCGTACAAATCCACCAGTTGAAAACCCTGTTCGCCGTCGAGCCCTGGCACGCCCTCAAAACGTTTCCAGGCGCCACCATCGGTCAGGCCGTTGAACTCGCTGTAGCGAAATTCCAAGGGAGGACGACTTTGAGGCACTGCTCCGTCGCCGAACGCTTGGTCGTGCGCTGCACTCAGGAGGTTATATCCGAGGGAGGTCTGGCGGTACTCAAGCAGCACACGCCGTACGAGAACAGGATCAGCGCTCAACTTGGGGAAGCGATGAAACATCAATACCTGGCGACATAGGCGATCGGTACGTAGTTCGAAACCGTAGGCAAAGATGGAAAACGCATCGCTACGTTTTTGCGGTTGCAGTGCTTCATAGCGTGGTTTTGTCTTGTATTCGGTGTTTCGCTCACCGTAGTCGAACACCAACTCGAAGTGCCATTGCTCCTGTGTGGGCGGATCTGTTTTCCAAGCATAAAGGCTGGCGTCGGCCTTCACATTGCCATAGCGCACATGGCTCAAATAGCGTTGGCTCCCGCCATTTCCCGCGTACACATATTGAATGTGCTCGCCATGTGTATTCAGGCTTTCCTCCAGCAGCCACTCGCCTACGCGGCTTGCGTCCTGGGGATCGGTCCGTCGCGACTGCGGAGTTTTCCCGTAGACATGGAGACTGCCATCGGCCCCGTGCACAAGCCAGAACCCTGGTTTATCCCCCTCCGATGCCCAATGTTCAATCCGGTCGAAACTGCTTTCTATTCTTGGCAGGTGACGCGTCACCGTAAAGCTCATGCCCAAATTCAGACCCTTGTAGCGATTGACTTGGATTGGACTGATGCCGTGTTCGGGCAACCAGACCACGCCGCTGGGACCGACGATCTCGTCATCATCGCTATAGGTGGGCACGCCCTTGCTGGTGCGTCGCGCCACGCTGGGCAGCGACAGTCCCCAGCCGATACCGAACACGCCGTTGCCGGCCGAGCTGCCGTAACTTAAGGACAAGGACGGAGCAAAGCCTCGTCCTGGCGAAATCGGCAATGCAATCTCATAGGACGCGGTGCCGTGGGCGCCGACGTTTCCCCACCCCCTGCCAATGCTGTGGATGGCACCGCCGCCTTTGGGCAGGGCCGGCGCGGTAACCGGCAATGCGGGTTGCTCGTTCATTGCGCACCCCCGGCCCTGGCCGTATAGCTCACGTGCACGATGATGTCGGTCAATGATTCCAGCAGGTCTTTTTGTGCTTCAGGATTGGGGAAGGTCAGTTGCCACTTGGAGATCGCGCCGGTGTATTCGAACGGCAGGTAGCGTTCATCGTTGAAGTTCAGGGTGAACAGGCCGTTGTCGTCGACACCGGTGGAAAGGGCGATCTGTTGGTTGGCGCGTAGGTCCTTCATGACCTTGCTCGAGTCATCAGGGGACATGAATACTTTGCTGGAGACCTGGGTCAGCGTGGCCCGGATGTTTTCGTACGGACCGACCACGGCTGGCAAGGAAACGCTGATGGTTTTGATGCGACGTAGATAATGTTTCTGTTCTTTGTAATCGTCTTCGAATAGCTTGTGGGTCAGCTCGAAATCGCATTTACCGGTCTTCAGCAGATTGGCTTGAATGTCTGCCCACTGTTTGTTTATCGCCGAATCCGTGCTCTGGCTCTGCAATTGACGCAGTGAAATCGTCTTGCGGATCTCCAACTCTCGCTCGCTGCGGCGCAAATATTCGACCTGCATGTTCAACAGGCTGAGTTTCAGTTGCTCGCCTGCTCCAAGTCCTCGATAGGTGGTATTCCATGTGTCGGGTTGGATGAATCGCCTGGTGAAATCGGCAATTTCGTATTGCCAGCAATTCTCGGCGGCGAAGCACAGGGCCAGCGTGGTGTCGTAGGCCAGGCGATAGAGGGCGGCAAACTGGCTGTTCAGCCATTGGTACAACTGTGCTTTGGTAAAGCGCTTGCTTAGAAAGTCGTAGTTGGCCTTGGTTTGGCTCAGGGTTGTTTCGGCCAGGCGCAGTTGCAGGCGAGTGGCGGTTTCCTGCTCGGTGAATTGCGCCAGTTGTGCGTCAATCTGGGCCAGTTCGAGCTGTGATTGATCATAGGCGTGACTCCAATCCTCCCGGCGGCGATCGAATATGGCCTGACGGTCGAGGTCGGCCGCGATCGTGCGGTTTATGATCGCGGCGCTATGGGCGGCCGCAGAGGCGGAGAGCAACGGCCCCTCCCAACGGCTGCCGCCAACACAACAAATCCCCACCATGTTTGGAGCCAGCATCGTATACCCCGCCGCGACTTGGAAGGCCAATGCAGCAGCCTCAAACGAACCGCTGGATATGGAGTACACACTGACGTCCATTTCCTTGCGACTTAGGCCATCGTCCAGCAGTTTTTTGTAATGGGTTAAGCGGTTTTGAGCAATTGCCTGGCTGGCGAGCAGCGCCTGGCGATTTTGACGATCGATATTCACTGCTTGGCGTTGCAGGTCGACCGAAATTTTCGCCAGGTTCCAGGCTTGCTGCTGCTGTAGCTCTTGTAGCTGTGCCTGCTCCTTGCGCTCGATCAGCGACAGCAGCGTGGCGCCAAATTGGCTGAGGCTTTCTACTGCGCTCAAGGCCTGGTTGTGCATGACCGAGAACCGATAGTGCGGGATAGCTGTGCCCGGCAACCGTCGAACCGTATTGTTCAAAGTATTCAAGACCGCGGGGCTGAGCAATTCGCGAGGGTCCAGAGGCGCTGCGAATATCGGCAGATGCAGCGGTTTGCCAGCAATGTCGAGGTTGTGCCGCAGGTTGTACAGGCGGCTTTCTGCAATGTCCCAGCACCGGAGCAACTGCGGGTGAAACGGCAGGCGCAAATGCGGGCTGTCGATGGTTGGCAAGGGCGGGTGTGAAGTGCCCTCATGAACCGACCCTGACGGTTGAGAATGGGCAGATGATTTTTCAAAGTCACGTAAGTCGCCACTGGTCTCTTCGCTCAACGCTTGTAGGCTGAGGAAAGTCCAATGATCGACCGTTTGAACGATTGGGCGTGGTCCCAACAGATCCAGCACCCGCACGTACCACAGCTTTGCCTCGCTGAGGCTGTCAGGGGTCAGTTCGCGGTAGGCGGCGTCGCCTCGGTTGATCAGGATGTCGAGGTACAGGAAGTACAGCGCCTTGCGAAAGTGCGCTGGATGACTGAGCGCGATCTGATGAGGGTCATGGGGCGCCTGGTCTACATATGAAGGAGTACTGCTATTGATTAATGGAACGGCCCTCCAGCAGCGTTCTTGGCCGAGACCTGGATCGAAGATGCGGCGCAACCAGCGCTCAGCCTCCTCGTAGCGCTGTTCGGCGTTCAAGCGATGGGCGACCAGCCATGGCAAGTAGAGGAAAAGTTCGGTGAAGTAACGGCCGTAAGGGCCGTGGAAGTCCATTTCGTTGTTGGTTCCGTCGGGTATGGCAGGTTCAGGCAGGAGTTGTGTTGTGTAGTCGAACAATTCGTTCAGGCTGCTTTCGGTGCGACTGATCAGTTCCGTGACGAACACGGTGTTCAACCTGATCGGCTGACGCTTTTGTTTTTCTGTGTCGTTTTTTTCAATGCTAGAGTTGGCAAAGTCAATGTACTGGATAGTCCCTAGGCTGGAGGTCGATTTGATATCCGGAGATTTAGAGGTCGTAGGGGCCAGATTGATTTTGATAGCTTTAAGGGCGGAGTAGATTTTTTTTTCGGGTTCGCTTGGGCGAATCAGTGCTATTCCGCAATAGACAATATCATTATCCGAAATGTCTCCTTCGTTCCAAGTGTATTCGAAAGCATTCGGCAGCTCTCGGCCTGCGGAAGACTCCGCTTTCACGGTTAGCTTCGTATGCGTTGTTTCAGGCGTAGAGTCGGGACGAAGAATTACATATTGAATCAGTAGCTGCTCAGAGAGTGATAGGGATATTTTGCCAAAATCGTAAGGTTTGGATGTTTTTTCCTGTAATTTGATGCCTTCTATATGTGTGCTGCCCTGGCGATCATCAACGCCGCTGTCGACCAAGTTCATCAAGTATCGTAACGCGGCTGTCGAAATGAATCGCCCATAAAGACTTTTATTGCTGTTGGATAATTTGAAGCCTGGTGAGTTTTGATTATCTTTGAGAACGTCGGTTAGGTCCCCGAGCGACAATGTATGGGTTCGCTCATCGAGCAAATTATTGTGGACTATATGGAGTCTCGAACCCAGACTAAGCCTTATATAAGGTGTTTCGGCAAGGCGGTCGGCAGGGATTTTCAGTTCAAGCGTAACTCTGGGAGTACGAAGAACCGATGAAGTAATAGAGAAAGTGATCGTTTTACCATAAGACTCATTATGGACGGGGGGGGTAAGGCGACGATTTGTAGCTATACGTAGCGTTCGAAAAGAAGGAGTCGTGAAGGTTATTTGCTTCTGGTAAGAAAAAATATCCGACTTGGAAAGCTTCATGTTCCTGGGTTGGGCAGCATCCGAAATTATAATTTTTTCTTGTGAGGCTGCTCTTGTTTGGAATCGACGGGTGCTGGAGTCGATATGGGATTTTTCCTCAGTAGAGTAGGCGTTGTATTTATCTTGGGCTGTTCCCTTTGTCGTGGCTAAACGAACGGGAAGGCTCAGCAAGTTTCTGCAGATACAGGTTGTGCCAATAAAAATTAAATTATCGGTGTGAGAAGATTGTGTTTCGGCTTTTGGCTCATAGGCACACAAGGAGAGAAAGAGCACGTCGCTCGCGTCTTTGCGATGCGGTACCGCAACAGTATTTACCAACGACTTGATCGTATCCATGTCCTTGTCTGCAAGCGTATCGTCGTTGCCATAACCTTGCAGGCCTACGCGCGGTGTACTCCAACTTCCATCTTGTTTTTTAAAGCAATAGCACAAGCGCAGTAGCGGATGACTCACATGGTGGGGCGTGGCTTCGGCGTCTGAAGAGGCGTTGGAAGCCGACTGATCCTGGTGGATACATTCCGCCCAGATAACGAACAGACGATTGTTGAACCAAACAGGACGAATCGAGTGTTCGACGGCGCTTTCGGAAATGGGCACATCGGTTTTTTCCCAGTCCGACCAAGCGTTCGGATCCGGCTGGTCCAGTTTGGTGGCGACGGCAGGGGGCGGCGGTAACGTACCGTCCAGCGGACGTTGCCCCATGTTCAACGAGCGCCAGAAGTAGGTGCTTTCAGTGCGGGACTTGGCGATAAAGTAATAGGTGCTGTTGGCAAAATCTGCACCGTCGATGTAGCCATTGAGAATATTCAGGTTGGCGATTTCTTCGAATCGGGTCAGGTAGGCCATGACCGCCGATTGAACCGCTTCAGCCTGGATCCGGTTCTGGTTGAGCTCGTTTTCCAACTGCTGGAAATTGTCGCTCTTGTTATTTCTCAGGACAGGGTCCAGGTAACTTGCAGGGAAATAGAGCAGCTTTTGATGAGCCGCCCAAACGGGATATTGATGCATCTCGTTGCGCCACGTTTGCATCTGCTCGGGCGTGATGTTTGCCTGGTCGTAGCCAGGCTCCATATTCATCAGGATGCGATTGATGTATTGCTGAAGGCTGGCAATGGCGCAGGCCACAGGCGTGGTGGGCACATCCTGACTGACCAGCACGTCCAGCAGCCAGTATTCATAAAGGTCTCGGGCAGTCTTGAGTCGCACTGTTCCTGGCAAGCTTTTGCCCGGCGCGATTTTGTGTAGGTAGAACGCCAACTGCGCATCGCGCAGGCTTTCATCCAGCTGCTTTTTCATGGCAACGGTCATATTCAATCCTTGAATAAAAAATGTGCACTTCAATGGCTCGCAGCGATCAGGCCTTCACCGACTATTTTCCAGTCCTGCACTAGGCTGTCGTTATTGAGTGCGGCGGTCTTGAGCAGCAGGCTTGCCGACAGGCCAGTACTCATGCAACACGCCTGGCAGCGCATGACCCAATCCACATCTTGCATGGTGGTGGCGCGTCCTGAAGGCAGTTGGGCTGTCAGACAACTCACTTGCTCAACGTTCCAGCCCAGCAGGTGGGCCAACAGTCCGTTGGCTATCTCCGCTGAATGTTGTGACAGGTCTTGATTGGCGAGTTGGAAGTAATGCAACAGGTTTTCTTCTGACTGCGCCTGATGTCTTGCGCAATGACTGAACCGTTCGAGTAAATACAACGTTTGGGGTTTAAGCGTTCCCGAACTGTTCGAGGCTAACCACGTGGGGTGGTCCATCAATGTCTGTAGCGTGCCGCTGCTCAGATGTAAGTTCTGGCAGGCTTGCGCGGTGCGAAGCACGCGTGCCAGCAACGGGGAGACTTCGCCGTCAGGTGCGATGATGGCCTCGACAATTTCCTCGGCATTCGTCTCGGCCATTTTCATCACGAAGGGGGAATACTCGGCGGACAAGTCATCGCTATCGTGCAGCAGTGTTTCTACCAGGCGTTGGTCGTCTCTGGTGAGCTTGGCGTGCTCTCGAAGTGCGGCCAGTCGGTTTTGCAGATTTTGATTCAACGGTAAGTCATCTCGGGAAGTGTCGAACAGGCGACACCACGCCAGCACATCGAGATGGTTTTGCTTGAGCCAGTCCACTGCCCAATCCATCGCCATCAGTACGTCGAGAATGTCGGGGGACGTAGTGTCCAGTGCCCCCGTCACCAACGCCCGACAGAACTTATCCCCACCGAGTAACCGAGCCAGTTCCGTGCACTCAAGAGGCGATAGTCCGAACATCCGTGCGATACGGGCCTGACGGTAGAGCGAGGAGATCGTCGGCAAATCCTGTTTCAATGGCAGGTATTTTTCAGTCTGTTTCACAAGCAGCAACAACGCATCTTCAGTGATGGCAAGTCCCAGGCCCGCGCCGAGATAGCTGAGCATCTTTAGGTCGGTGGTTTCGAGATCCGTCGCCTGCCCTTCCCACGCAGGGCTTTCGAGCAGGCGGGTGCGATTGAATACCTGGTCAAACAACGAAATACGCTCTGCGCTAGCGCGAGCCGGCATTTCGCTGATGAGCGAGGCAAACTCGTCTGCTGTGATGCCATGGCGCCGCGTCATGTACTGATAGACCCCAAGCGCTCGCAAGGTATTGGCGCTGAGTGTCATCGCGGTGTTGCCTTCCGAATACATGATATTGATGAGCAAAGTATCCAGTTCGGCAAAGGAAATACCCGTCCATTGCTGCAGGCGGATCATTCGCTGCATGCGGTCGAAACGTTCGAAGGACTTGTGACTGAACCCTTGTCGGGTCGTTTGGGTTTCAAGCTGTAGGGCCGGGGACGAGTAGGGGCCATTGATGTAAGTAGCGTCCTGGCGGCTACGAGTCGAGGGCGGGCTGTTGGACGAGACATGAGGGCTGTACCGGCCATGCCCCAGTAGTTGCTCGACCTGTTCCGTCGTAAGCCCGGTGCGTTCCTTGAAGAATTCGAGATCGCCCAGGCGCCCAACTTCTTCAGTGCCGTAGGATATTTCCAGGACTTCGAAATCGGTTTGCGAAGCGAGCGGTGCGAGCAAGATTTTCTGCTGCTGCGGACTGAGCCCTGAAAGCAGTTTTTGAGCTTCGATACGTGATTGCGAAACTTCCCCGTACGTTGAGCCGTCCTGGCAAAACGGAAGCTTGAGACTGATCCGGTAATCCACTTCGCCCAAGGTTGGTTTGCCTGAGCCCAACCCAAGCAGGCATTGATGATGGTGCAGGTCATAGGGCAATGAAAAGGGATAGTGCGCGCTGGCCAATGCCTGATGGACTGTCGTCCCCTTATCGAGACTGGCCTCGATATGGCTGCGCAACGTGTCGTTGACAATGTTGAGCATGGGGCGTGGAACCAAGGCACTCTGTGGATCGAGCATCAGTATGTCGAGATCCGCTCGACGTGATGCCAGGGATATCTTGCGGCCATCCGTGGAGCCGCCTTCCAGCCGCCTGGCGAACAGGTACAGTGCACGCAGGTAGGCCACGGGCGAGTCGATCGCGGCGATGTCACCGTCCTTGCAGAATTGATCCCAGTTTTCCTGGAACAGCCCTTGATAGCTGATCGGCTCTGATGTTGGGTCTGAATCCAGGCTGCGTCGGACACGGGGCTTGGCGTCGCTGGAGGAGAGTTGATGCTCCAGGTACAAGCGACTGATCCTTCGGGCATGGCTCTGCGCGTTGTCGTAGGCCTGCTCGGCATTCGCATCGCAGTACCTGGCGACTTCCTGGACGAACTGCGCCTTGGTCATGCGCACAATGTCGAACACCGATGTCACGCCCATTTGTTCCAGGGCGGTTTTCAAAGCGGTTTTTGTGGCGTCCTCACCGTCGTGGGAGCCAACGAGCCTATGCAACAGTAAGTTGTTGCTTACGTCCATGTATTGCCATCTCCTGTGCGAACGGAATGTGCTTGTCCAAGCGAAAACCGTACAGGAGCGGGCAAAAAAAGGCGGTAGGACCGGGGGCGGGAGATTTGTACGAAAGAGCGATTCGTGGGGCGTGCTGATGCAAACCCTGTGGGAGCGGGCTTGCTCGCGAAAGCGGTGGGGCAGCCAGCATTGAAGTTGACTGACCCACCGCTTTCGCGAGCAAGCCCGCTCCCACAGTGCGTAGGGTGTTAGACCCGGAAGTGGCTCACCATCATCTGCAGCTGATTGCCCAACCGCGCCAGTTCCACACTGGAGGCAGCGGTCTCTTCGCTGGCGGCGGCGGTCTGTTCGGAGACGTCGCGCACGTTGATGATGCTGCGGCTGATCTCTTCAGCCACGGCGCTTTGCTGCTCGGCGGCGGCCGCGATCTGCTGGTTCATCGACTGGATGTTCGACACCGTGCGGGTGATGTTCTCCAGTGACACACCGGCCTTGCGAGTCAGCGCTACGCTGCTGTCGGTGAGGTTGCGGCTGTTGTTCATCACCGCAGCCACTTGCTGGGTGCCGTTCTGCAGGCCGGCCACCAGGCCTTCGATTTCCTCGGTGGATTTCTGCGTGCGCTGGGCCAGGCCACGGACTTCGTCGGCGACGACCGCGAAGCCACGGCCTGCTTCACCGGCGCGGGCGGCTTCGATGGCGGCGTTGAGCGCCAGCAGGTTGGTCTGTTCGGCCACGGCCTTGATCACGTCCATCACCGCGCCGATTTTGTCGCTTTCCTGTTGCAACACGGTCATCGCATCGGTAGAACGCACCACCTCGCTGGCCAGGCGCTCGATCTGGGCGATGGCTTCGCTGACCACCTGATCGCCGGCGCGGGCTTCACCGTCGGCGGCGGCCGCGGCTTGGGAGGCTTCCTCGGCGTTGCGCGCCACTTCCTGGACGGTAGCGGTCATCTCGTGCATGGCGGTCGCGACCTGGTCGGTCTCGACTTTCTGGCTGTTGACCCCGGCGCTGGTCTGCTCGGTCACGGCGGACAGTTCTTCGGCGGCGCTGGCGATCTGGGTCACGCCATCGCGGATGCCGCTGATCAGGTCACGCAGGGTCACGCCCATGCGGGCGATGCCTTGTTGCAGCACACCCAATTCATCGCGGCGGGTGACGTTGACGTTCTGCGACAGGTCGCCGCTGGCAATGCGTTCGACCACGGCCAGGGTTTCGCGCAGCGGGCCGGTGATCTGACGCGTGATGATCACGGCTGCGATGACGCCGACCAGCAACGCCAGGAGGGTGCTGATCAATTGCAGGGTACGGGCCTCGGCGCTTTCGGCGTCGCGGCGGTCGAGTTGGATCTGGTACAGCTGCTCGCTCAGGGCCACGATGGTCGCGCCCTGGTCGGTCATTTCCTTGCGGGCCTGCACCACATCGGCGGTGGCCGCTTTGAAAGCCTGCACGGCGCTACGGTATTGGGTCAGGGCGTTTTCCAGCTGGCGCAGTTCATCCTGGCGGGTGCTGGAGAAAAGTTCATTCAGTGGCTTGAGCGAAGCGATGGCGGCGTCCAGTTGGGCGACGGCCTTGCGTTCAGTGTCGGCGTTGCTGTTGGCGGTGTAGCCGCGCACTTCATAGCGGGCCAGCATGAAGGCCTGCTTGGCCTCGGTGATGGCCTGGAACTGGGCGAAACGTTCATCGCTGAGGGCCATCTGGCGCACGTCGGCGTCGATGGTCTCGATCAGCTTGTGGGCGACCTCGGCGTTGGTGCCCATGACATCGCGGGCGCTGTTGCCGGTGCGGTAGGCGCTGCGCATTTTATTCAGGGACACCTGATAGGCGCCGATGACTGCGCTCTGCTCCTTGAGCAGCTTGACGTTTGCCGGGCTCTTGAAGCTGCTGAGCAAGGCGTTCTGTTGCGCCACGAAACCATCGAGGGTGGTCTGCACATTTTGTGCGACGGTCTCGTCACCGTTGGCCAGCATGTATTGCAGGCGAACGACGCGCAGCTTGGTCAGGCCGGCGTTGAGCTGGGTAATGTCGCTCATCCAGTTACTGCGATCGATCAGCCCGCCGAGGCTGGTCCAGCTGGTCAGGGCCAGCAGGCAGGTCAGTACCAGCACCAGGCCAAAGCCCAGGCCCAATTTCATGTTGACGCTAATGTTGCCAAACCAGCTGTTCATCAATTCCTCCAGGAACGTTGTGCTGCTTGATCGTCGGTACGCTGGAAGATTGTTGTTGTTAAGAGCCAGCAAAAACGTGTGCAGGCCTGTATCGGCCGCTGGTCCTGGATCTGAAAGTTTTTTTCCGAGTATCTGTGGGAGCAAGCTTTGCTCCCACGCCAAGTTTTTTTTCACATCGCTTTCACTGCCTGCCTACGTCGGCCTCTCTACTGTCGCGCCATCGAATCACTGGGTGGATGCCGTCGGGGCGGCTTGATGTGGAACTGAGACTGAGTTTTTTCGGCCTGACGCGCTCGATCGATACGAGTCGCTTCGCCCGTTACCAAAACACGATGGTCGTGCTGGCATCGGCGCTGCTGGTCATCCCGCTGGTCTTCTGGCTACTCAGCCCGGCGGCGGTGCCGGACCTGGCCCATGGCAACGTCGCTGGCGCCCGGGCCTTGGCCGAGGGCTGGGCCAAGGGCGAGATGATTGTGCTGGTGCGCCATGTCGAGCGCTGCGACCACTCCAAGGCTGCGTGCCTGAATGACCGCGAAGGCATCACCGACCGCGCCCGCGCCGTTGCGGTGGGCCTCGGTGCCCGCTTCGAACAACTGGGCCTGGACAACGTCGACCTCTACAACAGCCCACGGGTGCGCACGGCGCAGACGGCGGGGTACATGTTCAACAAGGTGAGTGCCGGTGACGATTGGCTGTTCAACTGCCGACATGATCTGCTGCGCAACGCCTTGGCCCACAAGGTGGCCGGGCGCAACCTGATCCTGGTCACCCACAGCGAATGCATGCAGGCGATGGAAACCGCGCTCCAGCGCCCGACTTCCTCGTTCGGCTATGGGGCTTCGTTGTTCGTTTCCAGCGCCCAGCCACAAGCACCACGATTGCTCGGTTTTATCGAAGCCTCCGATTGGCGCTCGGTGACATTCCGATAAATTTTCCCCTCGATCAGGACCGCTCATGCTGACGTCTGCTCGCGCCCGTTTCTACGGGCTCAACCTCGGAATTCCCCTGGCCTGTGCCGCCGTGGTGTTCCTGCTGTTCGACCTGACGCGTATCGACATCGCCATCAGCGATCTTTTCTACGACCCGTTGCACCAGGTCTTTGCGTTGCAGCACGAGCGCCTGTTCGAGCAAATCACCCACAAGTGGGCGAGGATCATTCCGAACTGGACGGGCGAGGCGGCGATTGTCGGTGCACTGCTGTCGTTTATCTGGCCGTTGTTCAAGCCGGAGAAACACCCCGCAGTGCTTCGTGTGCTGGACAAGGCCAGGTTGACCAAACCGCTGCGTTTTGCCCACAGGCACCGTCGCGATTTTCTCTATGTGGTCTTCGCCTTTTCCCTCAGCACCGGTGTCATCCATTACCTCAAGGGCCACACCAGCGTGTATTGCCCGGTGGAAACCACCCAATACGCCGGCAAGATCGAGCACAGGGAATGGTTCCAGAATTTCGACCTGCTGAAGGTCGCCGGCGGCGGTCGCTGCTGGCCCGGCGGTCATGCATCCGGCGGCTTCACGATGTTGGCGCTGTATTTCATCGCCCGGCGCTACCGCTGGCGGCACTCCAAAGCCGTGATGTATGGGGCGCTGGCCTTGGGGTTTGTCTATGGCACGACGCGAGTCCTACAGGGCTGGCACTACATGTCCCACACCTTCTGGGCGGGGATCTTTGTCTGGTTGAGCTGTTGGCTGATGGCGTTGCTGTTTTATGGGCGAGCGGCCTTGGAACAACCGGTGTCGGGCAACGCCCTTCGTCAGCCTGAACGCCAGGCAAAAAAAAGCCCGCTGGGAGCGCGGGCTAAAACCTTAGTTTCTTGAATGAGCGAGGCGACTTTACCGAATCACGCGGGGGCGTGGGGTGAAGAAAAGTTCATGGGGCCGGCGCCTTGCACGACCCCATGTCCTCGGACACTTTTCACCGGAGATCAAACCGATCCAGGTTCATCACCTTGACCCACGCCGCGATGAAGTCGTTGACGAACTGCTCTTGCGCATCCGCGCTGGCATAGACTTCGGCCAAGGCCCGTAGCTGGGCGTTGGAGCCGAAGACCAGGTCGACACGGGTGCCGGTCCATTTGACCTGGCCGGTCTTGCGGTCGCGGGCCTCAAAGGTTTCCTGAGTGTCGGAGAGTGGTTTCCATTCCACCCCCATGTCCAGCAGGTTGACGAAAAAGTCATTGCTCAACGTCCCTGGCCGTTGGGTAAAGACACCGTGCGCCGTATGGCCGACGTTAGTATCCAGTACCCGCAGACCGCCGATCAGCGCCGTCATTTGCGGGGCGCTGAGGGTCAGCAGTTGTGCCTTGTCGATCAGCAGCGCCTCGGCAGACACGCGGTACCGCCCCTTGAGGTAGTTGCGAAAACCATCGGCGATGGGCTCGAGAAAACCGAACGACTCGACGTCCGTCTGCTCCTGGCTCGCGTCCATGCGCCCCGGTGCGAACGGAACCGTCACGCTGAGCCCGGCATTTTTCGCCGCCTGTTCAATACCGGCGCTGCCGGCCAGCACGATCAGGTCCGCCAGGGAGATTTTCTTTCCGTCGGATTGAGCGGCGTTGAACGCGCTCCGGACCTTGTCGAGGATCGCCAGCACTTGAGCCAGTTGCTCAGGCTGGTTGACCGGCCAATCCTTCTGCGGGGCCAGGCGTAGGCGGCCACCATTGGCGCCGCCGCGTTTGTCGGAGCCGCGGAAGGTGGAGGCCGCGGCCCATGCCGTAGACACCAGCTGTGAAACCGTGAGACCCGAGGCCAACAGCTTGCCTTTCAGGGCGGCGACGTCGCTGTCGTCGACCAGCGGATGGTTGACCGCTGGAATAGGGTCTTGCCATAGCAGTTCTTCGTTGGGCAGTTCCGGGCCGAGGTAGCGTGAGAGCGGGCCCATGTCGCGGTGGATCAGCTTGAACCAGGCGCGGGCAAAGGCGTCGGACAGTTGCTCCGGGTTTTCCAGGAAGCGCCGGGAGATTTTTTCGTAGATCGGGTCGAAGCGCAGTGCCAGGTCGGTGGTCAGCATCGTTGGGTTGCGCCGTTTGGCCGGGTCGTGGGCATCGGGAATGATCCCCGCGCCCGCACCGTTTTTCGGCGTCCATTGGTGCGCGCCGGCCGGGCTCTTGGTCAGTTCCCACTCGAAGCCGAACAGGTTCTCCAGGTAGTTGTTGCTCCAGCGGGTAGGCGTGGTGGTCCAGGTGACTTCCAGGCCACTGGTGATGGTGTCGGCGCCCTTGCCGGTGCCGAAGGTGCTCTTCCAGCCCAGGCCTTGCAGCTCCAGGCCGGCGGCTTCGGGCTCGGCACCGACATTGTCCGCAGGTCCCGCGCCGTGGGTCTTGCCGAAGGCGTGGCCGCCGGCAATCAGTGCCACGGTTTCTTCGTCGTTCATCGCCATGCGGCCGAAGGTTTCGCGGATGTCCAGCCCGGCGGCGACCGGGTCCGGCTGGCCCTCGGGGCCCTCCGGGTTGACGTAGATCAGCCCCATCTGCACGGCGGCCAGCGGGTTCTCCAGATTGCGTCCGTCGTCAGTGCGGCTTTCTTCGTTGCCAGGCTCGGCGACCAATTGGCCTTCGCCGGGATCCTGCATGGCGGCTTTGTCGGGCTTGCCGTAGCGAACATCGCCCCCCAGCCATTTGTTTTCGGAACCCCAGTAGACGTCTTCATCGGGCTCCCAGACATCGGCGCGGCCACCGGAAAAACCGAAGGTCTTGAAGCCCATGGACTCCAGCGCGACGTTACCGGTGAGGACGATCAGGTCGGCCCAGGAAATGTTGCGACCATACTTCTGCTTGATCGGCCACAGCAGCCGGCGTGCCTTGTCGAGGCTGACGTTGTCGGGCCAGCTGTTGAGCGGCGCAAACCGCTGCTGGCCGGAACCCGCCCCACCGCGCCCGTCACCGGTGCGGTAGGTGCCTGCACTGTGCCAGGCCATGCGGACAAACAGCGGCCCATAGTGGCCGAAGTCCGCCGGCCACCAGTCTTGGGAGTCGGTCATCAGTGCATTGAGGTCTTGTTTCAAGGCCTGGAAGTCCAGGCGCTTGAACGCTTGGGCATAGTTGAAATCCTCGCCCATGGGGTCGGACAGCGAGGAATGCTGGTGCAGGATCTTCAGATTCAGTTGGTTCGGCCACCAGTCGCGGTTCGTCGTGCCACCGCCAGCGGCGTGATTGAACGGGCATTTCGATTCGTTTGCCATGGGAAGCTACCTTTGGTCGTATTCATCCAGCTATCCAGCCCGGCCGGGCTTCGGATAGCGACAGGCGAAATAAATGACACAGGGCGCAGGGCTCACAGTTCGCTCAACTGATTGTGTGTGGCGACACGGCTACGTGCGCTAGTTGCCAGTGCAATGGCCCACGGCAAGCCCAATACGTTTCTGAGCGCTTCGTATCTCTTTGTCAGGTTTCACCGGCCGGATTGCACCAGCCTGAATTCAGGCTAGTTCCCCTTTGCCAGATAGCTAATAGGCGCAGTATTAACGCTCGATAGGGTCAATCTTTTAACGAGGCCAAGCGGTGAGGCAGATGATGGGAACGGTCAACCGATAAAACGCATCACTGTGCGTACCAAGGTCGAAGCCATTCACTTAAGAAAGTGATGAACCCGTGGCGAGGGAGCTTGCTCCCGCTGGGCCGCGAAGGGGCCCCACAATGTTGCGGTCGCTGCGCAACCGAGCGGGAGCAAGCTCCCTCACCACGGATTTTCACTGCTTTAAATGAACAGTGTTGCGAACCTGCTCGTGCCTTACAGAAGTCTTTTTCCCCTGTGATTGTCGACGCTGTCTGTGAGACGCGTCTCTTTTTTGCGTAGAAAGTTTCCGCTCTCTTGAACCGAAGGCGATATGCAGGGTCTGGTGTGCGCGCATGGCTGTGCATGCCTGCTGTCATTTCTGTATCGAGGGATCGAACATGTCCGTATTTGCCTTAGGGACGAGGCTAGTCGTCGCGTCGCTGTGTTTTCTAGCGATGAACATTGCCGTCGCCGCGCCAACCCCCGGCGATACGGACCTGATCCGTGAGCGTCAGGACCGGCTGCTCGAAGAGCAGCGCCGACGTCTTGAAGAACTCAAGGACCTGCCTGGCAAGGAGGCGAAGCCGGCCCAGCCCACGGCACCTGTCGATACCCGTTGTTTCCCGATCAAGACCATAGAGCTCAAGGGCGCCGACGCCCTCTCCGAAAGCGAGCGCCAGCGCCTGCTCAAGCCCTTTCTCAACCAGTGCCTGGGCGTGCCGCAGCTTAACCAGTTGCTCAAAGTCATCACCGATTACTACCTGGAAAAAGGCCTGGTCACCAGTCGCGCCTACTTGCCGCAACAGGACCTGTCCAGCGGTCACCTGCAAGTGCTGGTGGTCGAGGGGCGCCTGGAAGGATTGAAAGGTGCCGAGAACAGTAAGCTGTCGGAGCGCGAGTTGGCGATGGCGTTTCCCGGCAAGACCGGCGAACTGCTCAACCTGCGTGAGATGGAGCAGATGGTCGATCAACTGAACCGCTTGCCGTCCAACCGTGCGCAAATGGAACTGACGCCGGGGCAGAACATCGGCGGCAGCGAAGTGCGGGTCAATAACACCCCGCAAAAACCTTGGCGCGCCGGCCTGTCACGGCATAACGATGGGCAGAAAAGCACCGGCGAGCAGCAATGGGGCGCCTCTCTGGACTGGGACAGTCCCCTGGGCCTGGCTGACCAACTGGCCTTGCGCGGCGGCCACGATGCCGTCAGCGATCACCAGAAAACCTCACGCAATGGCATGCTCTATTACAACCTGCCGTTTGGCTGGTGGAACCTGAGCTACACCTACAGCCAGAGCGAGTACCGCGCCGTGGGCCAGGCCAACGGCTTCAACTTCAAGCAGAGCGGCGACAGCCAGAACCACCAGGTGCGCCTGGAACGGGTGGTCCATCGCGACGCGGTGAGCAAGACCTCCCTCAACACGGGCCTGGCGTACCTGCGTACCAACAACTTCATTGAAGACAGCAAGCTCGCCGAGAGCAGCAATCGCATCAGCGAGGCGCAGTTCGGCATCAACCATGGACGGCGGATTGGCAATGCCTTCGTCAACCTCGACCTGGGCCTGCAACAAGGTATTGGCGCCCTCGATGCCCAGGGCGATCACGAGCCGGGGCCTGGGCTGCCGGATGCACGCTACCGCAAATACACCGCCACCCTCAGCTACCTGCAACCTTTTGAGCTGGGTGGCGAGTCCTTCAGCTTCAGCAGCCTGATGACCGGCCAGCGCAGCGAGGACGTGCTGTTCAGCCCGCAGCGCATGAGTCTGGGCGGCCTGTCGTCGATTCGTGGCTACAAGGACCAGACATTGTCCGGCGACAGCGGCGGCTACTGGCGCAACGACTTGCGTTGGAGTCGTCCGGTGACACTGGAGTGGATGCGCCCGGTGTTCGCTGAATACGGCACCAGCCTCGGTTATGACCAGGGCGTGATTCGCGGTAATCGCTACAACGGCGACGAGCACGGGCGCATGTCGAGCAATTCGCTGGAGTTGTTCGCCCGTGGTGAACACCTGAACGCCAGCGTCACCTTCGCCCATTCCCTGGAACGCCCGGATGCCCTGGCCGAGCGCGAAGCGCCGATCTACTTCCGCTTGGATGTATCCATCTAATTTTTGCTGCAACGAGACCTGATCATGGACGACCGCCAATACGCCTTCCTGGCCCGCCAGCCTTCTGCTGCCCTGAAAACCCGCGACGCCTTCTGGGGCATGCCCAAGCGTGGCCTGGCGTTCCTATTGGCCAACGTCATGTTCTGGCAACCGATGTGGGCCCAGGCGGGCGGCATCGTGGTCAGCGCGCCGGGCACCAGCCTCGGCCAGGCCGGCAATGGCGTGCCGGTGGTCAACATCGCCAAACCCAATGGCAGTGGCCTGTCCCACAACCAGTTCAAGGACTACAACGTCGGCAGCAACGGCGTGATCCTCAACAACGCCACCAATCCCGCCCAGTCCACGCAACTGGGCGGGATTATCCTTGGCAACCCGAACCTCAAGGGTACGGCCGCGAAGGTCATCCTCAACGAAGTCAACGGCGGCAACCCGAGCCAGCTGCGTGGCTACACCGAAGTGGCGGGGCAGTCGGCCCATGTCATCGTCGCCAACCCCTATGGCATTACCTGTAACGGTTGCGGGTTTATCAATACGCCCAAGGCGACCCTGACCACGGGCAAGCCGATCATCGAAAACGGCCAGGTGGGTCGCTATCAGGTGGACCAGGGCAGCGTCGCCATTGAAGGCGCGGGCCTGAACGCCAACAACGTTGACCGCTTCGAAATCATTACTCGCAGCGCCAAGATCAACGCCGAGATCCAGGCCAAGAACCTGACCATCGTGGCCGGGCGCAATGATGTCAACGCCAACACCCTGAATGCCACCGCCCGCGCCGATGACGGCAGCGCCAAACCCGAACTGGCGATCGACTCCTCGGCGTTGGGCGGCATGTATGCCGGGGCGATCAAGTTGGTGGGCACCGAAGCGGGTGTCGGGGTGAAGCTGGACGGCAAGATGGTTGCCAGTGGCGGGGATATTCAGCTCGATGCCAATGGGCATCTGAGTTTGGCGCAGACGGCCGCCGCCGGAGCCATCGACGTCGAAGCCAAAAGTCTGGAAACCCGTGGCCAGGTGTACGCCGGTAGCCGCCTGGACGTGAAGACCCAGGGCGACCTGAGCAACCAGAAAAACCTGGTGGCGCGCGACAGCATTCATCTCGACAGCGGCGGTACGCTGAGCAACAACGCGATCATCGAAGCCGGGGTCAATCCCGACAACAGCCGCAACACGGCGGGCGATGTCACCCTCACGGCAAAACAGCTGAACAATGGCGGCAAAACCGTCATTGCCAGTCGCGACCTGAATGTCACGACCACCGCAGCGCTGAACAACCAGGGCGGTACGCTCAGCGGGCAGCGCAAGGCCACGGTCACAGCCGATACTGTGGATAACCGCAACAAAGGCCGAATCCTTGGCAACAGCGAACTGCACCTGAAGGCCAATCAGGTGCTGAACGCCCAGGGCGGCCTGATCAATAGCCAAGGCATTTTAACTGCCAACCTGGGCTATCTGGACAACAGCGCAGGCGAACTGTCCAGCCTGAACAGCGCGACCCTGATCCTCGGCAGCCTGGACAACCTGACCGGCCTGGTCATGGCCGGCAAGAACCTCGACATCACCAACGCGGGCGCGATCAACAACCAGGGCGGCGAGTTGTCCAGCCAAGGCAGCGTGACCGTGCGCACCGCCAGCCTGGACAACCGCAATAAAGGCACCGTCGCCGCCGATGGCAAGCTGCTGGTCACGGCGACCGGCAAGGTCAACAACGCTGATCAAGGCCTGATCGCCAGCCGCAGTGCCGGCGTCGAGCTCAAGGCCGCCCGCCTGGACAACGCCAAGGGCATGCTGCAAGGCACGGGCCCGGTGACCGTGGTTGTGACGGGCGATATTGATAACCAGGGCGGCACGATCATCGCTCAAGACGCCGACCTGAACATCGAAGCGGCCAACCTGGACAACCGTGGCGGCGTGCTGTCCAGCGTCAAGGCCGCGCTGGAGGCACGCACCACCGGCGTGCTGAAAAACGGCTATGACGTGAACCGCCAGGGCGGCACGATCCAGGCCCAAGGACTCAGCATCCAAGCCTTGGCTGGGCTGTTCAACGACGGCGGACGCATCGCTGCGCAAGCCGGCGATGTCGTGGTCACCAACGCAGCGGCGAATATCAACAATCGCAACGGCGGGATATACGCCACGGGCAAGGTCTGGGTCACTGGCCGGGGCATGGACAACAGCGGCGGCGGGCAGGTCAGCGCCAATCGCATCGACTTCGATCTTTCGGGGGCGCTGAACAACAACGCCGGCATCATCGAAAGCCAGGACAGCCTGGATATTCTGGCCGCCAGCCTGAGCAACCAGAAAGGCCAACTGCGCACCCTGGGCCAGAACAGCACCACGGTGTTCAAGATCGGTGGTCTGTTCGATAACAACGACGGCACCCTGGAAACCGCCAGTAATGATGTGGGCTTCAACACCGGCAGCGTCCAGAACGTGGGCGGCAAGCTGCTGCACACTGGCCTGGGATTGTTCGGCATCAGCCAAGCCAACCTGGGGCAGGCAGGCGGTCAGCTGGTGACCTACGGCAACCTGACGGTGACGGCTGATCGCTGGACCAACAACACGGCGATCCAGGCCGGGCACCTGGTCGTGGATGTCGACCAGTTGACCCAGACCGCCACCGGCCAGTTGCTCAGCACCAATAGTATGGTGGGCCGAGGCAGCAACTGGCGCGTCGACGGCCTGATCGGCAGTGATGGAGCCATCGACCTGCAACTGACCGGCGCCTATACCGGCAACGGTCGCTTGAGCAGTCTCGGTACCCTGGGCCTCAAGGCCGCGCTGATCAATCTGGAGCAAAACGGCAGCATCGCTGGCGGTGGCAACACAACCGTCGTGGTCGATGGCGTCCTCAACAGTTACGGTCGCCTGACCTCGGCGGCGGACCTGAGCGTCACGGCCGCCACGCTCAACAACTACGGCACGCTGGGCAGTGCCGCAGCGCTTGGCGTATCGACCGGCGACCTGCTCAACGAACACGGATTGATCTTCAGCGGCGGCAACACCAGCCTGCGCGTAAACAACCTGACCAACCGCTATGCCGACATCTACAGCCTGGGTGATCTGAGCATCGATCGCGACGGCCTCGGCACCCGTGCCAACCGCATTCTCAACAGCTCCGGCACGCTGCAAAGCGACGGCAACATGCGCTTGGCGGCCAGCACCATCGACAACGTCCGTGAGGTCTTGGCCACCAACGATTCTGGCATCTACACCGCCTCGATCAGGGAAGTGGCCTGCGTACCAGGTGATTGCGACGGCCCCAAGCAAAACCACGTCTGGCAGATCGTCCAGCGCGATAAGTTCGAAGTCACCGCGGCCAGCGCCGCCTCCAGCATCACCACCGGCGGCAACCTGAATATCCAGGGCGACACTCTGACCAACCGGAGCAGCAGCATCGGCGTCGGCGGTGCATTGACCGCCAACCTCGTCAGCCTGAACAACATCGGCATCGAGACCGGCGAGATTGAAACCTCGCGCACCTTCAGGTCCCAACGCACGCGCCGCCCGGGTAGCTGGCGCGCAGAGGCCAATGACTTCACCAACAAATACTGGTTGCAGAGCCCAGGCTACAACGCCAATGACCTGAGCGGTCTTGAAGCGGCGATGAGCCATTTTATCGGCAGAACCGAACGTGAGCTGACGCGGTTCCGTACTCAGACAGCCACCACCGACAGCCAAACCTATGCCGCGATTATCCAGGCCGGTGGTGCCCTCGACATTCCAACCCAGGGCGACCTCAACAGCGGCGTCGTGCGTGGCGGCTACAACTACGTTGGCGCTGGCCCGCGCACCGACACCCAGGCTGACAACGCCTTCTCGACCCGCATCAGCGTCAATCGACAGCTACCCCCGAACCTGACCCAGCAACAAGTCGATCCGCTGACCTTGCCGGGTTTTGACTTGCCCACCGGGCAAAACGGTCTGTTCCGCATGAGCGGCGACGGCTCCACCACGCCGACCCAGAGCACGGGCCTGACGCAAGTGCGTGGCCTGCCGGACCGTTCGTTCCAGGCCAACCCGCAAAAATACCTGATCGAGACCAACCCGGCGCTGACCGACATGCGCCGGTTCATGAGCTCCGATTACCTGCTGACAAACCTGGGCTACGAGCCGGACACCGCCGCCAAGCGCCTGGGCGACGGCTTCTACGAACAACGCTTGATCCAACAGGCGGTGATCGCCCGCACCGGCCAACGCTTCCTCGACGGCCAGAACTCCGACGACGGCATGTTCAAGTACCTGATGAACAACGCCATCGCCAGCAAGGACAGTCTCAACCTGTCCCTGGGCGTCAGCCTGACCGCCGAACAGGTTGCGGCCCTGACCCATGACATCGTCTGGATGGAAAACCGGACGGTGAATAATCAACAGGTGCTGGTGCCGGTGCTTTATCTGGCCCAGGCCAACCATCGTCTGGCGCCGAATGGTGCGCTGATTCAGGGCTCAGACGTCAGCCTGATTGCGGGTAAGAACCTGAACAATGCGGGCACCTTGCGTGCGTCCAGCAACCTGAGGGCGACGGCGGGCGACAGCTTGGTCAACAGTGGGTTGATGGAAGCGGGTGGTCGGCTGGATGCGTTGGCGAGTAATAATCTGACTAACAGGGCGGGTGGGGTTATTGC
>NZ_JABWRA010000045.1:0-54298 GCF_014268705.1 Pseudomonas sp. SWRI179
AATGCGGTGTGTCAGATGACATGTTCGTCAACTGACACACCGCATTCGCGAGCAAGCCCGCTCCCACAGTGGGATTTGCGTCAGGCGTTGGGTTACTCGGCTATCTGCAACTTGCGCGACTCGGTGTACACGTAGCGCACCTTTTCATATTCGAACGGCGTGTTCAGTTGGCCGTAGCGGAAACTGGTCTGGTAGCGCTTGTCCACGCCGCGCAGGAGCAAGAGCTCCGGGTGGTTGGAGCTGACTTCCGAGACGTTCAGGAAGTTGATTGCCGATTCAGCGGTGTAGTCCACCAACAGTCCCGAGGTGTCGCGCAGGTTCGAGGGGCCGAAGATCGGCAACACGAAATACGCGCCGCCCGGCACGCCGTAGAAGCCCAAGGTCTGACCGAAATCTTCGCTCTGGCGCGGCAGGCCCATGGCGGTGGCCGGGTCCCACAGGCCGGCGATGCCGACGGTGGTGTTGAGCAACAGGCGCGCCGTGGTTTCCATCGAACGCTTGCCCTTGAATTGCAGCAGGCTGTTCATCAGGTTCGGCACGTCTCCCAGGTTATTGAAGAAATTGCTGACCCCGGTGCGCACGAAGCCGGGGGTGATGTAGCGATAACCATCGACCACGGGCAGGAAGACCCATTGGTCGAAGCGGTAGTTGAAGTGATAGACCCGGCGGTTCCACGATTCCAGCGGGTCATAGACGTTCAATGCGTTAAGGGTCGAACGCTCGAACTCGCGTTGGTCCAGCCCCGGGTTGAACTTGAGCTTGGTCAGCGGTTCCTTGAAACCGTCCGAATCCACCACCACAGGTGCATCGGCCTTGCTGTTGTCGGCCTGGACCATGCCCGCACTGATTAACGCAGCGATAAGCAGCAGATATTTAGCCACGGAAAAACTCCAGCATGGCGTCGCTGTTGACGCGGTAATTAAGGTTGCCGCAGTGGCCGCCCAGTGGATAAACCGTCAGGCGATCGCCAAAGGTCTTGCGCAGGAAGCCCAGGTCGCCCGGGCCGAGAATGACGTCGTCGGCGTTGTGCATGACCGAAATCTTCGGGCTGGCCTGCAAATAATCCTTCAGTGCGTACAGGCTGACCTGGTCGACCAGTTGCAGCAGGCTGCCGCCGTCGGTGCGCGCGCGCCACATCGGGATCACCTGCTCGGTGAGGTAGCAGTCGAAATCGCATTGCAGCGCGCGCTTGAGAAATGGCGTCAGGCTGGTGCTTTCGGTGATCGGGAATTTCGGCGGGATGATCAGGCCGCGACGGTTGATCAGGTCCGAGGTGAAGGCGATGTCGGCCGCCGAGAAACGGAACGAGGTGCCGATCAACATCGCCATTTGCTCGTTGCTCAGGTGTTGCTTGGACTGCTGGAAGTCATACAGCAACGCATCGTTGAGGTCGATGTAGCCTTTTTGCTGGAAGTAGCGGGTCAGCTTGTTCAACACCAGTTCATAAAAAGTCGTGGTGCTGTTGATGCCCTTGACCTCGGTCTGGACCAATTTGTCCAGGTTGGTGATCGAGGTGTAGAGGTTCACCGGCGGGTTCAGCAGCAGCACCTTCTTGAAATTGAAGCTGCGCCGGGTTTCGTCCAGGTGGGCGACGAAGGCCGCGTCCAGGGCGCCGAGGCTGTAGCCGGTGAGGTAGTACTCGGTGACGGGGACTTTCGGGTTCTGGGCGCGTACCGCCTGCATCACCCGGTACATGTCTTCGGCGTCTTCCTTCGTGATGCCCGGCGTGGCGAAGCGCGAAGCGGCACTCATGAAGTCGAAGCTGGTGGGCGAGGACAACTGCACCACGTGGTAGCCGGCCTTGTAGTAGAGGCGCTTGAGGTACTCGTTGAGGGTGCTGTCGTAGCGGGCACCGGTGCCGGCGATCAGGAAAATCAGCGGCGCGGGTTTGTCCTGGGTGGCCATGCGGTAGGTGAGGCTTTTTACCGGCCAGAAGTTGTCCGGCAGGATGAACTCGCGTTCCGGGCGCAGGGTCAGGCTGTGGTCCGCCTGATTGATGTCTTCGATCAGTGGCAGCTCCGGACGCAGGTCCGGCGGCGTGGTGGCGATGGTCGCCTCGAACGGGTTGGTCAAGGGGTAGCCATAGCTGGCGGCGTCA
Organism: Pseudomonas sp. SWRI179; assembly: GCF_014268705.1. Classification (NCBI taxonomy): domain Bacteria; kingdom Pseudomonadati; phylum Pseudomonadota; class Gammaproteobacteria; order Pseudomonadales; family Pseudomonadaceae; genus Pseudomonas; species Pseudomonas sp. SWRI179. Next base: position 2,099 of record NZ_JABWRA010000045.1, read on the forward strand.
ATATCTGCCGCCAGCGCGGACGCACTCAGGATAAGGCCGCCGAGGAGGGCAGCGAAGCGCAAGGAACGGAGCATGACTAGATCCCTTAGAGGAAGGTGCCGAATGAGGTTCGCAGCCTATGACCACCGAAGCGGAGCCAAGTGCCATGACAGGCACAAAACAGGCACGGACGGGGCGCGATAGTAGCGGGACGATACACGGTCACGCGCAGTGGCGGCTAGTTATCTGGTATTTACTGTATTTCGTCTGCAAACCTCACTGGGAGGGGCGCCAATTGCGCGAAATCATTAGCTGGCGTTCTGATGTCGTTTCTCGTTGCTTCGACGTCGCAGGCAGAGCAGGTTCCGGAGCGGCACAGGTTGATGATCGATCCTGTCAGTACTCCACTGGCGTTCAGACCGGTTTGAGGGCGAGCGTGATGGGGGCGCTGAGCATCATAACTATACGTTGACGCCGCCCGGCATCCGTCGGGCGCAGCACTTTCGGGGAAGTAACGATGAAGATGCGACGACTCTTGGGCGCAGGTGCCGCACTGGTACTGGCCATCAGTTCCACCTTGGCCAGCGCCGAAACCAAAACCCTGAGCATCGGTTACGTTGACGGCTGGTCCGACAGCGTCGCGACCACCCACGTGGCCGCCGAAGTGATCAAGCAGAAACTCGGTTATGACGTGAAGCTGCAAGCGGTCGCGACCGGGATCATGTGGCAAGGCGTGGCCACCGGCAAACTCGACGCGATGCTCTCGGCCTGGCTGCCGGTGACTCACGGCGACTATTGGACCAAGAACAAGGACAACGTGGTCGATTACGGCCCCAACTTCAAGGATGCCAAGATCGGCCTGATCGTGCCGGAGTACGTCAAGGCCAAGTCGCTCGAGGATCTCAAGACAGACGACTCGTTCAAGAAGCGCATCGTCGGCATCGACGCCGGTTCAGGCGTGATGATCAAGACCGAGCAGGCGATCAAGGATTACGACCTGACCGGTTATCAACTCAAGGCCAGTTCCGGCGCCGGCATGATCGCCGAGCTGACCCGTGCCGAGAAGAAAAACGAATCCATCGCCGTTACCGGTTGGGTGCCGCACTGGATGTTCGCCAAGTGGAAACTGCGTTTCCTGGAAGACCCGAAAGGCGTCTACGGCGCGGCTGAGACTGTAAACAGCATCGGCAGCAAGGAACTGGGGACCAAGGCGCCAGAAGTGGCGGAATTCCTGAAGAAGTTCCAGTGGGCTTCGAAGGACGAGATCGGCGAGGTCATGCTGGCCATCCAGGAAGGCGCCAAGCCGGACGCTGCTGCCAAGGATTGGGTCGCCAAGCACCCGGACCGCGTGAAGGAGTGGACCGGCAAGTAATCGGCCTGGTTTGACTGTTCCGAAAACCGCATGACGTTGTGTCATGCGGTTTTTTTGTGCCCGCAGATCCTTAGTCTTGCACAAAACCCTGGGGGAGCGGGCTTGCTCGCGAATGCGGTGGGTCAGTCAACCATGTGTTGACTGACCCACCGCATTCGCGAGCAAGCCCGCTCCCACAGGTTGGGCTGCGCAAATGTTCGGGAAGCACACTTAGCCGTCATGTCGTTCTAATACTAAGGTCGTCTGGAACCTGGCCTGGAGCCGCATAGAGTAGAGCTGTTCCAAATAAATCTGTGCTGCGAGGATAAAAACAATGAACGACAGCATTTACCTCTCGATTCAAAACAGCCCGCGCTTCAAGGAGCTGGTGAAGAAACGAGAAAGGTTCGCCTGGATTCTCTCGGCGATCATGCTTGGGCTGTATTCCGGCTTCATTCTTCTGATCGCCTACGGGCCGCATATTCTCGGGGCCAAGATGAGCCCTGGGGCCACCATCACTTGGGGTATCCCCATCGGGGTCGGCCTGATTCTCTCGGCCTTCGTCCTGACCGGTATCTACGTACGGCGCGCCAACGGCGAGTTCGACGACCTGAACAATGCGATTCTCAAGGAGGCTCAGCAATGATCCGGCGTCTACTGGCTCTATTGAGCGTCGCAGCGTTCGCACCGGGCGCCTGGGCGGCTGATGCCCTGACCGGTGCCGTGCAGAAACAACCCCTCAACGTCGCCGCTATCCTGATGTTCGTGGCCTTTGTCGGCGCGACGCTATACATCACCTACTGGGCGTCCAAGAAAAACAATTCGGCGGCCGACTACTATGCGGCCGGCGGCAAGATCACCGGCTTCCAGAACGGCCTGGCAATCGCGGGCGACTACATGTCGGCGGCGTCCTTCCTGGGCATTTCCGCGCTGGTGTTCACCTCCGGCTACGATGGCCTGATCTACTCCATCGGCTTCCTGGTGGGCTGGCCGATCATTCTGTTCCTGATCGCCGAACGCCTGCGCAACCTGGGTAAATACACCTTTGCCGACGTGGCGTCCTATCGCCTCGGGCAAACCCAGATCCGCAGTCTGTCCGCCTGCGGCTCGCTGGTGGTGGTGGCGTTCTACCTGATCGCGCAAATGGTCGGTGCCGGCAAGCTGATTCAGCTGCTGTTCGGCCTGGACTACCACGTCGCGGTGATCCTGGTGGGTATCCTGATGTGCCTCTACGTGTTGTTCGGCGGCATGCTGGCCACCACCTGGGTGCAGATCATCAAGGCGGTGCTGTTGCTGTCGGGTGCTTCGTTCATGGCCCTGATGGTCATGAAGCATGTCAACTTTGACTTCAACATGTTGTTTGCCGAAGCGGTCAAGGTCCACCCTAAAGGCGAGGCGATCATGAGCCCCGGCGGCCTGGTGAAGGATCCGATCTCGGCCTTCTCCCTCGGCTTGGCGCTGATGTTCGGCACCGCTGGCCTGCCACACATCCTGATGCGCTTCTTCACCGTGAGCGACGCCAAGGAAGCGCGCAAGAGCGTGCTGTATGCCACTGGCTTCATCGGCTACTTCTACATCCTGACCTTCATCATCGGCTTCGGCGCGATCCTGTTGGTCAGCACCAACCCGGCCTTCAAGGACGCGGCAGGTGCCTTGCTGGGCGGCAACAACATGGCGGCGGTGCACCTGTCCAACGCAGTGGGCGGCAGCATCTTCCTGGGCTTCATCTCGGCGGTGGCGTTCGCGACCATCCTGGCGGTAGTAGCGGGCCTGACCCTGGCCGGTGCCTCGGCGGTGTCCCATGACCTGTATGCCAGCGTGATCAAGAAAGGCAAGGCCAACGAGAAGGATGAGATTCGGGTCTCGAAAATCACCACCATCTGTCTGGCGGTGCTGGCGATCGGCCTGGGCATCCTGTTCGAGAAGCAGAACATCGCGTTCATGGTGGGCCTGGCGTTCTCCATCGCGGCGAGCTGCAACTTCCCGGTACTACTGCTTTCGATGTACTGGAAGAAACTGACCACCCGTGGCGCGATGATCGGCGGCTGGCTGGGCCTGGTCAGTGCCGTGGGCCTGATGGTCCTCGGCCCGACCATCTGGGTGCAGATCATGGGTCACGAGAAGGCGATCTTCCCGTACGAATACCCAGCGCTGTTCTCGATGGCCATTGCGTTCGTCGGCATCTGGTTCTTCTCCATCACCGACAAATCGGCTGAAGGCGTCAACGAGCGGGCGCTGTTCTTCCCGCAGTTCGTGCGTTCGCAGACTGGTTTGGGGGCGAGTGGGGCGGTTAGTCACTGATGTAGAGACAAGTGCTTGAAGAAATACCCTGGTCGAGAGGCTGGGGTATTTTTTTGCATGTGATATTGCGTGGTCTGTGAGGGCGCTTTCGCGAGCAAGCCCGCTCCCACACTGGATCTGTGTACGACGCAAATCCCCTGTGGGAGCGGGCTTGCTCGCGAAGGCGTCAGACCAGTCACCGCGGATGTAAAAGAGGGCATAAAACAAAACAGCCCCTGCTCTTATATAAGAAGCAGGGGCTGTTCCGGTAACGCTTGGGACCTAGCGCAAGGCAGGTCTTACTTGCGATCTTCCAGCTGGGTAATGTCACGCGACTCGTAGCCGGTGTACAACTGGCGCGGGCGGCCGATCTTGTACGGGCTGGAGAGCATTTCCTTCCAGTGGGAGATCCAGCCCACGGTCCGCGCCAGGGCGAAGATCACGGTGAACATGCTGGTTGGAATGCCGATCGCCTTGAGGATGATCCCCGAGTAGAAGTCGACGTTCGGGTACAGCGAGCGCTCGATGAAGTACGGGTCGGTCAGGGCGATCTCTTCCAGGCGCATGGCCAGTTCGAGTTGCGGATCGTTCTTGATCCCCAGTTCCTTGAGCACTTCGTCGCAAGTCTGCTTCATCACGGTGGCGCGTGGGTCGCGGTTCTTGTAGACCCGGTGACCGAAGCCCATCAGCTTGAACGGATCGTTCTTGTCCTTGGCCTTGGCGATGAACTTGTCGATGTTCGAGACATCGCCGATTTCATCGAGCATGGTCAGTACCGCTTCGTTGGCACCGCCGTGGGCCGGGCCCCAGAGCGCGGCGATACCGGCGGCGATACAGGCGAACGGGTTGGCACCCGACGAGCCGGCCAGGCGCACGGTGGACGTGGAGGCGTTCTGCTCGTGGTCGGCATGGAGGATGAAGATCCGGTCCATGGCCTTGGCGAGCACCGGGCTGATCGGTTTGATCTCGCACGGGGTGTTGAACATCATATGCAGGAAGTTCTCTGCATAGGTCAGGTCGTTGCGCGGGTACATCATGGGCTGGCCCATGGAGTACTTGTAGACCATGGCTGCCAGGGTCGGCATCTTCGCCACCAGGCGGATCGCGGAGATTTCGCGATGCTGGGGGTTATTGATGTCCAGGGAGTCGTGGTAGAAGGCGGAGAGGGCACCGACGACGCCGCACATGACGGCCATCGGGTGGGCATCGCGACGGAAACCGTTGAAGAAGGTCTTCAACTGTTCGTGAACCATGGTGTGGTTCTTCACCGTGCTGACGAACTGGGCCTTTTGCTCTGCGGTTGGCAGCTCGCCGTTGAGCAGCAGGTAGCAGGTTTCCAGGTAGTCCGATTTTTCAGCCAGTTGCTCGATCGGGTAGCCGCGGTGCAGCAGGATGCCGTTGTCGCCATCGATGTAGGTGATTTTCGACTCGCACGAGGCGGTCGACATGAAACCTGGGTCAAAGGTGAAACGGCCCGTGGCCGTCAGGCCCCGTACGTCGATTACATCGGGACCAACGGTGCCGGTTAAAATGGGCAGCTCGACGGGGGCTGCGCCCTCGATGATCAACTGCGCTTTTTTGTCAGCCATGTGGCCTCCTATTAATGCTTGGAATCATCAGACAGACCCCCCACGCAGGGCCCGCACCACTATAGTGAGATAAATCCGAATGTCAATTTGCCTAAAGTCTTGCTCCAGAAGGCTTTAACCGGACTTTTTCCGCGAAATTGCCTGCCGTTTACGCCTTTTGCGCCATATGTGCAATGCGCTATTAGGGGAAGGTGAACGCGTTGTCATTAGTAGCCTAACTGTCTATACTCGGCCACCGACCGCCAGGGGCTTTTGGGCCTGCTTTCTTGGGGGTCGTCACTCCCTGGGTGGTGAGTACCTGACCAGTGCGCGCCCCAACAACTTTGCCCTGATTGTTAGGGGCTCTTCAGTGTGAAAAAAAAGCCGTGAAAAGCCAACGACCTGTAAACCTAGACCTAAGGACCATCAAACTCCCAGTCACTGCTTACACGTCCATTCTTCACCGTATTTCCGGTGTCATCCTCTTCGTCAGCCTGGCCATCATGCTTTATGCATTGGACAAGTCGCTCGATTCGGAAGAAGGCTTCGGTCAGGTGAAGGCGTGTCTGACCAGTCCGCTAGCCAAGCTAGTGATTTGGGGCATCCTGTCCGCCTTGCTGTATCACTTGGTTGCCGGTGTGCGCCACTTGATCATGGACATGGGCATCGGTGAGACGCTGGAAGGCGGCAAGCTGGGCTCGAAAATCATTATCGCCGTGTCTGCGGTGCTGATCGTTCTGGCAGGAGTCTGGATATGGTAACCAACGTCACGAACCTTTCGCGTTCGGGCCTCTACGACTGGATGGCCCAGCGTGTGTCTGCGGTCGTTCTCGCGGCTTACTTCATTTTCCTGATCGGATATGTCGTGGCAAACCCTGGCATTGGCTATGCCCAATGGCATGAACTGTTCGCAAACAACTGGATGCGTATCTTCAGTCTGCTGGCACTTGTCGCACTGGGCGCCCACGCCTGGGTCGGCATGTGGACCATCGCGACCGACTACCTGACGCAAATGGCGTTCGGCAAGTCGGCGACTGCCGTACGTTTCCTCTTCCAGGCGGTATGCGGCGTTGCGATGTTCGCTTACTTCGTCTGGGGTGTGCAGATTCTCTGGGGTATCTGATTCATGGCTAACATTCCAACGATTTCTTTCGACGCCATCATCATTGGTGGTGGCGGTGCCGGCATGCGCGCGGCGCTGCAACTGGCGCAGGGCGGTCACAAGACTGCCGTGATCACCAAGGTTTTCCCGACGCGCTCGCACACCGTTTCCGCCCAGGGTGGCATCACCTGCGCCATCGCTTCGGCCGACCCGAACGATGACTGGCGCTGGCACATGTACGATACCGTCAAGGGTTCCGACTACATCGGTGACCAGGACGCTATCGAATACATGTGTCAGGAAGGCCCGGCCGCGGTGTTCGAGCTGGACCACATGGGCATGCCGTTCTCCCGTACCGAGCAAGGTCGTATCTACCAGCGTCCGTTCGGCGGGCAGTCCAAGGACTACGGCAAGGGCGGCCAGGCTGCGCGTACTTGCGCGGCGTCCGACCGTACCGGTCACGCACTGCTGCACACCCTGTACCAGGGCAACCTGAAGGCCGGTACCACGTTCCTGAACGAGTACTACGCGGTTGACCTGGTGAAGAACCAGGACGGCGCCTTCGTCGGTGTGATCGCGATCTGCATCGAAACCGGCGAAACCACCTACATCCGCGCCAAGGCCACCGTACTGGCGACCGGCGGTGCGGGCCGTATCTACGCATCCACCACCAATGCCCTGATCAACACCGGTGACGGCGTCGGCATGGCCCTGCGTGCTGGCGTGCCGGTACAAGACATCGAAATGTGGCAGTTCCACCCGACCGGCATCGCCGGCGCCGGTGTACTGGTGACCGAAGGTTGCCGTGGTGAAGGTGGTTACCTGATCAACAAGCACGGCGAGCGTTTCATGGAACGTTATGCGCCGAACGCCAAGGACCTTGCCGGTCGTGACGTCGTGGCTCGTTCGATGGTTAAAGAGATCATCGCCGGCAACGGCTGTGGCCCGAACGGCGACCACGTGATGCTCAAGCTCGATCACCTGGGCGAGGAAGTGCTGCACAGCCGCCTGCCAGGGATCTGCGAACTGTCCAAGACCTTCGCTCACGTCGATCCGGTCGTCGCGCCGGTTCCAGTGGTTCCAACCTGCCACTATATGATGGGCGGCGTTGCCACCAACATCCACGGCCAGGCGATCACCCAGAACGGCGAAGGCGTGGACGAAATCATCCCTGGCCTGTTCGCGGTGGGTGAAGTGGCTTGCGTATCGGTCCACGGTGCCAACCGCCTGGGCGGCAACTCGCTGCTCGACCTGGTGGTCTTCGGTCGTGCTGCCGGCCTGCACCTGGAGAAGGCGCTGTCCGACGGTATCGAGTATGACGATGCCACCGACGCCAACATCGAAGCCGCCCTGGCGCGTCTGTCCGCTCTGAACGAGCGTACCGAAGGCGAAGACGTGGCAACCCTGCGTCGCGAGTTGCAAAACTGCATGCAGAACTACTTCGGTGTGTTCCGTACTGGCGAATACATGCAGAAGGGTATCGCCCAGCTGGCGCAATTGCGTGAACGAATCGCCAACGTGAAGATCAACGATAAGTCGCAGGCGTTCAACACTGCCCGTATCGAAGCGCTGGAATTGCAGAACCTGCTGGAAGTGGCCGAAGCCACCGCCATCGCCGCAGAAGTGCGTAAAGAGTCCCGTGGCGCCCACGCCCGCGAAGACTTCGAAGACCGTGACGACGAAAACTGGCTGTGCCACACCTTGTACTTCCCGGGTGAAAAACGCGTCGCCAAGCGTGCCGTGAACTTCTCGCCGAAGACTGTTCCGACTTTCGAACCAAAAGTCCGGACTTATTAAGGGTGACCGCTATGTTGCAAGTCAGTGTTTATCGCTACAACCCTGATCAGGACGCTGCGCCGTTCATGCAGGACTTCCAGGTCGACACCGGTGGTAAAGACCTGATGGTGCTGGACGTGCTGGCCCTGATCAAAGAGCAGGACGAGGGTTTCTCCTATCGTCGCTCTTGCCGCGAGGGCGTTTGCGGCTCCGACGGCATGAACATCAACGGCAAGAACGGCCTGGCCTGCATCACGCCGTTGTCGGCCGTGGTCAAGGGCAACAAGCTGGTGGTGCGTCCGTTGCCAGGTTTGCCGGTTATCCGTGACCTGGTCGTCGATATGAGCATCTTCTACAAGCAATACGAGAAGGTGAAGCCATTCCTGCAGAACGACACGCCGGCTCCGGCCATCGAGCGTCTGCAGTCTCCGGAAGAGCGTGAGAAGCTCGACGGTCTGTACGAGTGCATCCTGTGCGCTTGCTGCTCGACCTCGTGCCCATCGTTCTGGTGGAACCCGGACAAGTTCCTGGGCCCGGCCGCCCTGCTGCAAGCGTATCGCTTCCTGGCAGACAGCCGTGACACCAAGACGTCCGAGCGTCTGGCTTCGCTGGATGACCCGTTCAGCGTATTCCGCTGCCGCGGGATCATGAACTGCGTCAACGTCTGTCCGAAAGGCCTGAACCCGACTAAGGCCATCGGTCACATTCGTAACATGCTGCTGCAAAGCGGCGTGTGATTCAGCTGCTGTACCCGTAGGACCGTTGTACCCGTAAAGGCCAGGGCGCGGGCTTCAACCCGCGTCATGGCTATAACCAGAACAGCCGCTTACAAAGCGGCGGTTCTTATTTTGAAGAAATGAGACAAGCAGGGGCATCCGGGCTGGTACCCGGACTATCAGCGTGATCCTAAGTGGCTTGTTTTAGTCGCTGCACTCGGACTTCTGCAAGTTTGCTCGGTGTTTTCGCCGGTGGTGTTCCCCTAATCGAGGGTGACCAAGCATGCAAGAAAGCGTGATGCAGCGCATGTGGAACAGTGCCCACCTCTCCGGTGGTAACGCTGCCTATGTGGAAGAGCTCTACGAGCTCTACCTGCACGACCCTAACGCTGTGCCAGAAGAATGGCGCACCTACTTTCAGAAGTTGCCCGCTGACGGTAACTCTGCCACCGATGTTTCGCACTCGACGATTCGCGATCATTTCGTGCTGCTGGCAAAGAACCAGCGCCGCGCTCAACCGGTGTCTGCCGGCAGCGTGAGCTCCGAGCACGAGAAGAAGCAAGTTGAAGTGCTGCGACTGATCCAGGCCTACCGGATGCGTGGCCACCAGGCAGCCCAGCTTGACCCGCTGGGGCTGTGGCAGCGTCCTGCACCTGCAGACCTGTCGATCACTCACTACGGCTTGACCAATGCCGACCTTGATACGACCTTCCGTGCCGGCGACCTGTTCATCGGCAAAGAGGAAGCGAGCCTACGCGAAATTCACGAAGCGTTGCAGCAGACATATTGCCGCACCATCGGCGCTGAATTTACGCACATCACCGATTCCGAGCAGCGCCAGTGGTTCCAGCAGCGTCTGGAAAGCGTTCGTGGCCGTCCGACGTACTCCGCCGACATCAAGAGCCACTTGCTCGAGCGCGTCACCGCCGGTGAAGGCCTGGAAAAATACCTGGGTACCAAATACCCGGGCACCAAGCGTTTCGGCCTGGAAGGCGGCGAAAGCCTGATTCCGATGCTCGACGAGCTGATCCAGCGTTCCGGTTCCTACGGCACCAAGGAAGTCGTCATCGGCATGGCCCACCGTGGCCGCCTGAACGTTCTGGTCAACACCTTCGGCAAGAACCCGCGCGAGCTGTTCGACGAGTTCGAAGGCAAGAAGAAGGTCGAGCTGGGCTCCGGTGACGTGAAATACCACCAGGGCTTCTCGTCCAACGTGATGACCACCGGCGGCGAAGTCCACCTGGCCATGGCCTTCAACCCGTCCCACCTGGAAATCGTTTCCCCGGTGGTCGAGGGTTCGGTCCGTGCCCGCCAGGATCGTCGCAACGATCCGACCGGCGAGAAGGTGCTGCCGATCTCCATCCACGGTGACGCGGCATTCGCCGGTCAAGGCGTGGTCATGGAAACCTTCCAGATGTCGCAGACCCGCGGTTTCAAGACCGGCGGCACCGTGCACATCGTGATCAACAACCAGGTCGGTTTCACCATCAGCAACCCGCTGGACTCGCGCTCCACCGAGTACGCAACCGACGTCGCGAAAATGATCCAGGCGCCGATTCTCCATGTGAATGGCGATGACCCGGAAGCCGTGCTGTTCGTGACCCAGTTGGCCATCGACTACCGCATGCAATACAAGCGCGACGTGGTGATCGACCTGGTCTGCTACCGTCGTCGCGGTCACAACGAGGCCGACGAGCCAAGCGGCACCCAGCCGCTGATGTACCAGCAGATCGCCAAGCAGCGCACCACCCGTGAGCTGTATGCCGAGCGCCTGACCCAGAGCGGCGTGCTGGATGCCGGCCGCGTCCAGGAAAAAGTCGATGAATATCGCAACGCCCTGGATAACGGCCTGCACGTGGTAAAAAGCCTGGTCAAGGAACCGAACAAGGAACTGTTCGTGGACTGGCGTCCGTACCTGGGCCACGCCTGGACCGCGCGTCACGACACGCGTTTCGACCTCAAGACCCTGCAGGAATTGTCAGCCAAGCTGCTGGAAATCCCGGAAGGCTTCGTGGTCCAGCGCCAGGTTGCGAAAATCTACGAAGACCGGCAGAAGATGCAAGCCGGTGGCCTGCCGATCAACTGGGGTTACGCCGAAACCATGGCGTACGCGACCCTGGCGTTCGAAGGTCACCCGATTCGCATCACCGGCCAGGACGTAGGCCGCGGCACTTTCTCGCACCGCCACGCGGCGCTGCACAACCAGAAAGACGCCAGCACCTACATCCCGTTGCAACACCTGTACAAGGGCCAGCCACGTTTCGACCTGTACGATTCGCTGCTGTCCGAAGAAGCCGTCCTGGCGTTCGAATATGGCTATTCCACCACCGAGCCAAATGCCCTGGTGATCTGGGAAGCGCAGTTCGGCGACTTCGCCAACGGTGCCCAGGTGGTTGTCGACCAGTTCATCACCAGCGGCGAGCACAAGTGGGGCCGTCTCTGCGGTCTGACCATGCTGTTGCCACACGGTTATGAAGGGCAGGGGCCGGAGCACTCTTCGGCACGTCTGGAGCGTTACCTGCAACTGTGTGCCGAGCACAACGTCCAGGTTTGCGTACCGACGACTCCGGCGCAGATCTACCACCTGCTGCGTCGTCAGGTCATCCGTCCGCTGCGCAAGCCGCTGATCGTGCTGACACCGAAGTCGCTGCTGCGTCACAAACTGGCGATCTCCACGCTCGAGGATCTGGCCGAAGGCTCGTTCCAGACGGTCATTTCGGAAATCGACACCCTGGACGCGGCGAAGGTCACTCGCCTGGTCATGTGCAGCGGCAAGGTCTACTACGACCTGCTGGAAAAACGTCGTGCCGAAGGCCGCGAAGACATCGCCATCGTGCGTATCGAGCAGCTTTACCCGTTCCCGGAAGAAGACCTGATGGAGGCCATCGCGCCTTACACCAACCTCACCCATGTGGTGTGGTGTCAGGAAGAGCCGATGAACCAAGGCGCGTGGTACAGCAGCCAGCATCACCTGCGTCGCAGCATCGGCAACCATAACAAGGCCCTGGGCCTGGAATATGCCGGCCGTGATGCTTCTGCTGCACCTGCGTGTGGTTATGCGTCGATGCACGCCGAGCAGCAGGAAAAACTGCTGCAAGATGCCTTCACTGTTTAACGCCTTCGCGCTGACTGAAACCGAATTTTAAGGACCCACAGATAATGGCTATCGAAATCAAAGCCCCGTCATTCCCGGAATCGGTTGCCGATGGCACCGTTGCCACCTGGCACAAGAAACCAGGCGAGGCCGTCAAGCGTGACGACCTGATCGTCGACATCGAGACCGACAAGGTCGTGCTGGAAGTATTGGCCGAAGCTGACGGCGTGCTGGGCGCAATCATTGCCGAGGAAGGCGCTACCGTTCTGTCGAACCAGGTCCTGGGCTCGATCGAAGAGGGCGGCGCTGCTGCTGCCGCTCCAGCCGCCGCTGCTGCACCGGCTGCCGCTCAGGCAGCTGCGCCTGCTGCTTCGGGCGAAGACGATCCAGTCGCCGCGCCTGCTGCTCGCAAGTTGGCTGAAGAGAATGGCATCAACATCGCTTCCGTTGCCGGCACTGGCAAGGGCGGTCGTGTGACCAAGGAAGACGTGGTGGCAGCCGTTGCCGCCAAGAAAGCCGCGCCAGCCGCCGCGCCTGCCAAGCCTGCCGCACCTGCCGCCGCCGCTCCGGTGTTCGCTGCCGGTGATCGCGTTGAAAAACGCGTTCCGATGACCCGCGTTCGCGCCACCGTGGCCAAGCGTCTGGTTGAAGCCCAGTCGAACATGGCGATGCTGACCACCTTCAACGAAGTCGACATGACCGAAGTCATGGCGCTGCGTTCGAAGTACAAGGACCTGTTCGAGAAGTCCCACAACGGCGTACGCCTGGGCTTCATGTCGTTCTTCGTCAAGGCTGCCACCGAAGCGCTGAAACGCTTCCCGGCCGTCAACGCGTCGATCGACGGTTCCGACATCGTCTACCACGGCTACGCCGACATCGGTGTCGCGGTCTCCAGCGACCGTGGCCTGGTGGTTCCGGTACTGCGCAATGCCGAACTGATGAGCCTGGCCGAAATCGAAGGCGGCATCGCCACCTTCGGCAAGAAGGCCCGTGACGGCAAGCTGTCCATCGAAGAGATGACCGGCGGTACGTTCACCATCACCAACGGTGGTACATTCGGTTCGATGATGTCGACCCCGATCGTCAACCCGCCGCAAGCGGCTATCCTGGGCATGCACAACATCCTGCAGCGTCCGATGGCGATCAACGGTCAGGTCGTGATTCGTCCGATGATGTACCTGGCTCTGTCCTACGATCACCGCCTGATCGACGGCAAAGAAGCCGTGACGTTCCTGGTCACCATCAAGAACCTGCTTGAAGATCCGGCTCGTCTGCTGCTGGATATCTGATTTTCGCCGCGAGGGCCGGTCTGTCGACCGGCCTCTTGCTGAAACAACCGGTTTCGTCCCTCGACGGTCACCCCCAGTGATCGTCCGGTTTGATTCGAAAAGGAATGACTCATGACTCAGAAATTCGACGTGGTAGTGATTGGTGCGGGCCCTGGCGGCTACGTAGCGGCCATCAAGGCTGCGCAACTGGGCCTCTCCACTGCCTGCATCGAGAAATACACCGACAAGGAAGGCAAACAGGCCTTGGGCGGTACTTGCCTGAACGTCGGTTGCATTCCGTCCAAGGCGCTGCTGGACAGCTCCTGGAAATACAAGGAAGCGAAAGAAAGCTTCAACGTTCACGGTATCTCTACCGGTGAAGTGAAGATGGACGTCGCCGCGATGGTTGGCCGCAAGGCTGGCATCGTCAAGAACCTGACCAGCGGTGTCGCCACCCTGTTCAAGGCCAACGGCGTGACCTCCATCGAAGGCCACGGCAAGCTGCTGCTGGGCAAGAAAGTCGAAGTGACCAAGCCAGACGGCTCGGTTGAAGTGATCGAAGCCGAAAACGTCATCCTGGCACCCGGCTCGCGTCCAATCGACATTCCACCGGCTCCGGTCGACCAGAATGTGATCGTCGACTCCACCGGCGCCCTGGAATTCCAGACCGTGCCAAAACGCCTGGGCGTGATCGGCGCTGGCGTGATCGGCCTCGAGCTGGGTTCGGTATGGTCGCGCCTGGGCGCTGAAGTGACCGTGCTCGAAGCCCTCGACACCTTCCTGATGGCCGCTGACACCGCGGTATCCAAGGAAGCGCTGAAAACCCTGACCAAACAGGGCCTGGACATCAAGCTGGGCGCTCGCGTGACCGGTTCGAAGGTCAACGGCGAAGAAGTCGTGGTGACCTACACCGACGCCAAGGGCGAGCAGACCATCACCTTCGACAAGCTGATCGTTGCGGTCGGCCGTCGTCCGGTGACCACCGACCTGCTGGCTGCCGACAGCGGCGTGGAAATCGACGAGCGCGGCTTCATCGCGGTCGATGACCATTGCGCTACCGCCGTACCGGGCGTGTTCGCCATCGGTGACGTGGTTCGCGGCATGATGCTGGCCCACAAGGCATCCGAAGAAGGCATCATGGTTGTCGAGCGCATCAAGGGCCACAAAGCCCAGATGAACTACGACCTGATCCCTTCGGTTATCTACACCCACCCGGAAATCGCATGGGTTGGCAAGACCGAGCAGGCCTTGAAAGCCGAAGGCGTTGAAGTTAACGTCGGCACCTTCCCGTTCGCCGCCAGTGGCCGTGCCATGGCAGCCAACGATACCGGTGGTTTCGTGAAAGTCATCGCCGATGCCAAGACGGATCGCGTATTGGGCGTTCACGTCATTGGCCCAAGCGCTGCCGAGCTGGTACAGCAAGGCGCGATCGGCATGGAATTCGGCACCAGCGCTGAAGATCTGGGCATGATGGTCTTCTCCCATCCGACCCTGTCCGAAGCCTTGCACGAAGCGGCCCTGGCCGTAAATGGCGGCGCCATCCACGTGGCCAACCGCAAGAAGCGTTAATAGACAATAAGAAACCACGGCGGTATGGCCCGTCGTGAGCCTTGCGAGCAAGACTCACCGCGGAATATCCGCTGGACGCAGCCTTGCGTAGCGACACCGGTTCACCGGAACGCTACGCAAGCAGCAGTCACAGGTGGTGCGGCACCAGAACGGTGCAGCACCGAATGCGCAGTACCTAACGAAGACGGTAATAAGCATGAATCTTCACGAGTATCAGGGTAAGCAGCTGTTCGCTGAGTACGGCCTGCCAGTATCCACCGGCTACGCGGTAGACACCCCGGAAGCGGCAGCAGAAGCTTGCGACAAAATCGGCGGCAGCGAATGGGTTGTCAAAGCCCAGGTTCACGCCGGTGGTCGCGGTAAAGCGGGCGGCGTCAAGCTGGTTCGCAGCAAAGAAGACGCCAAAGCCTTCGCACAGCAGTGGCTGGGCAAGCGTCTGGTGACTTACCAGACTGACGCCAACGGCCAGCCAGTCACCAAGATCCTGGTTGAATCGTGCACTGATATCGCTAAAGAGCTGTACCTGGGCGCTGTCGTTGACCGTTCGAGCCGCCGCATCGTGTTCATGGCATCCACCGAAGGTGGCGTGGACATCGAGAAAATCGCTCACGATACCCCTGAGAAAATCCTCAAGGCCACCATCGATCCACTGGTTGGCGCACAGCCATTCCAGGGTCGCGAGCTTGCATTCCAGCTGGGTCTGGAAGGCAAGCAGGTCACTCAGTTCGCCAAGATCTTCGTAGGCCTGGCCAAGCTGTTCCAGGACCACGACCTGGCCCTGCTGGAAGTGAACCCGCTGGTGATCAAGGCCGACGGCGACCTGCACTGCCTCGATGCCAAGATCAACATCGACGCCAACGCCATGTACCGTCAGCCTAAGCTGAAGACTTTCCACGATCCGTCGCAAGACGATCCGCGCGAAGCGCACGCTGCCAAGTTCGAACTGAACTACGTAGCCCTGGAAGGCAACATCGGCTGCATGGTCAACGGTGCCGGCCTGGCCATGGGTACCATGGACATCGTCAACCTGCATGGCGGCAAGCCAGCCAACTTCCTCGACGTGGGCGGCGGTGCTACCAAGGAACGTGTTACCGAAGCGTTCAAGATCATCCTGTCCGACACCAACGTCGCTGCAGTACTGGTCAACATCTTCGGCGGCATCGTTCGCTGCGACATGATTGCCGAAGGCATCATCGGCGCCGTGAAAGAAGTCGGCGTGAAAATCCCGGTTGTTGTTCGCCTTGAAGGCAACAACGCTGAGCTGGGCGCTAAAGTACTGGCAGAAAGCGGTTTGAACATCATCGCTGCTACCAGCCTGACCGACGCTGCTCAACAAGTCGTTAAAGCTGCGGAGGGCAAATAATGAGCGTCCTGATCAACAAAGACACCAAGGTTATCTGCCAGGGCATTACCGGTTCGCAAGGTAGTTTCCACACCCAGCAAGCCCTGGAATACGGCACCAAGATGGTTGGCGGCGTAACTCCGGGCAAAGGCGGCACCGAGCACCTGGGCCTGCCCGTGTTCAACACCGTGAAAGACGCTGTAGCCGCCACTGGCGCCACTGCCAGCGTGATCTACGTTCCAGCACCTTTCTGCAAGGACTCCATCCTTGAAGCAGCGTTCGGCGGCATCAAGCTGATCGTCTGCATCACCGAAGGCATCCCGACCATCGACATGCTGGAAGCCAAGGTCAAGTGCGACGAGCTGGGTATCACCCTGATCGGCCCTAACTGCCCAGGCGTGATCACTCCGGGCGAATGCAAGATCGGCATCATGCCAGGTCACATTCACTTGCCAGGCAAGGTCGGTATCGTGTCCCGTTCCGGCACCCTGACCTACGAAGCCGTGAAGCAGACCACTGACGCCGGTTTCGGTCAGTCGACTTGCGTCGGCATCGGCGGTGACCCGATCCCAGGCTCGAACTTCATCGACATCCTGAAGCTGTTCCAGGAAGACCCGAAGACCGAAGCGATCGTCATGATCGGTGAGATCGGCGGTTCGGCTGAAGAAGAAGCGGCTGCCTACATCAAGGCCAACGTGACCAAGCCGGTTGTTTCCTACATTGCTGGTGTGACTGCTCCTCCGGGCAAGCGCATGGGCCATGCTGGCGCAATCATCTCTGGCGGCAAAGGCACTGCAGACGAGAAGTTCGCTGCGCTGCAAGACGCAGGCGTAAAAACCGTGCGTTCGCTGGCAGACATCGGCAAGGCCCTGGCCGAGCTGACTGGCTGGGAAATGAAGAAGTAAGCTTCGGCTGACCTTTTCGTTCCAGCAACAAAGGCCACCTCCGGGTGGCCTTTGTCGTTTCTGGCCGACTGTACAGCCGTTTTACTTGGGAAATGTAGGGAGGTCCTTGTGGCGAGGGAGCTTGCTCCCGCTCGGCTGCGAAGCAGTCGTAAACCAGGCTGCGCCGTCTTACCTGAATAGATCCGGTTTGCCTGTATTGGGGCTGCTGCGCAGCCCAGCGGGAGCAAGCTCCCTCGCCACAAAGGCATGAGCGCATTGCATTGTGGGAGCGAGCTTGCTCGCGATGACGGAATTACAGTCGTCAACCATTTAGATGCAAAAACGCGACACAGGGAGCGTCGTGCATCGGATAGTTTGCCCCTTTACAGTGCGTTTTATCGCCAAATTCGTTAGGCTAGCAGCCATTTTTGCGATCGCTGCCCAAAAGGAAGCGCCGCGCTAAACGGGTCGGTCCCATACGGATCGGCAGCATTTCCCTCTACCCTCGGGGAAATCCCTCTCTAAATTCCGATTCAGTAGTGTGGTTTCCTTAATGAAAGTGTTGAAAGGCCAGGACATCCTGGCGCTTGGTTTCATGACATTTGCCCTGTTCGTCGGGGCTGGCAACATCATCTTCCCGCCTATCGTCGGTTTGCAGTCCGGGCCCCATGTCTGGATGGCGGCGCTGGGCTTCTTGATCACCGCGGTCGGGCTGCCGGTCATCACGGTCGTTGCGTTGGCCAAGGTCGGTGGCGCGATGGATGCCCTGAGCAGCCCCATCGGCAAAATCGCCGGTGGGTTGCTGGCGGCGGTGTGCTACCTGGCTGTCGGCCCGCTGTTCGCCACGCCACGTACCGCCACCGTTTCGTTCGAAGTCGGCTTGGCGCCTCTGACCGGTGAAAGCCCGCTGGCGCTGTTCCTCTACAGCGCGGTGTATTTCCTGCTGGTGTTTTTCATCTCGCTCTACCCGGGCCGCCTGCTGGACACCGTCGGACGTTTCCTTGCTCCCCTGAAGATCATCGCCCTGGCCGTGCTCGGCATCGCTGCGTTTGCCTTGCCGGCCGGCGATATCGGCGTGGCCACGCCTGAATACGTGGCGGCGCCGTTTTCCCAAGGCTTCATCAATGGCTACCTGACCATGGATACCCTGGGCGCCTTGGTGTTCGGCATTGTCATCGTCAATGCGATCCGCTCCCGGGGCGTCGAGTCACCGGCCCTGATCACCCGTTACGCGATCATCGCCGGGCTGATTGCCGGCGTGGGTCTGGCGCTGGTCTACGTCAGCCTGTTCCGCCTGGGTTCGGGCAGCCATGAAGTGGCCGCGGGCGCAACCAATGGCGCCGCGGTGCTGCACGCCTATGTGCAACACACCTTCGGCAGCCTGGGCAGCGGTTTCCTGGCGGTGCTGATTTCCCTGGCGTGCCTGGTGACCGCGGTCGGCCTGACCTGCGCCTGCGCCGAGTACTTCAGCCGCGTGTTGCCGCTGTCCTACAAGACCTTGGTGGTGATCCTGGCGGCCTTTTCGCTGCTGGTGTCCAACCTGGGCCTGACCAAGCTGATCGCGTTCTCGATTCCGGTCCTCACCGCGATCTACCCACCGTGCATCGCCCTGGTGGCCCTGAGCTTCTGCAAGGATTTCTGGCACGAGCAGGGGCGCATCGTTGGCCCGGTGATGCTGGTGTCGTTCCTGTTTGGCCTGATCGATGCGCTCAAGGGCGCGGGGCTGGCGGACTGGATGCCGACGCAGCTGGCTCACTTGCCGCTGAGCGAGCAAGGCCTGGCCTGGCTGGTGCCTTCGGTGATGACCCTGGCGGTCGCGGTGGTGTGTGATCGCCTGCTGGGCAAGCGCAGCGAAGCGTTGGCGTAAGCGACAACAGGCAGATCCACCGGCAAGAACCGAAATGCCCCGTATCAATCGATACGGGGCATTTTTTTTGGGCGGCAGTGTCTTTTTCCGTGGGTAAACGTCGAAGCAGTGTCTTGAAAAACCTGCAGAACCCTGTGGGAGCGGGCTTGCTCGCGAATGCGGTGTACCAGCTACAAATATGCCGTTTGACACACCGCATTCGCGAGCAAGCCCGCTCCCACAGGGGTCCATTGCAAGTTGCCACAGCTTTGTTTTCGTCACAGGAAATCGAATGTCATTCATCCAAGCCAACCTGATCCATCTGCTTGCCGCCGCCTGGTTCATCATCTGCTGGGCGGGCTACACCCGTTACGCCTCCTGGAAGGCCCGCGACACGGCCTGCCTGGCCAGTGTCATGCACCTGTACCGCGAAGACTGGATGCGCCGCATGCTGCTGCGCGAGAACCGCATCGCCGATGCCAGCGTGATCGGCAACCTGGAGCGCAACGCGTCATTCTTCGCTTCCAGCACACTGATCATCCTGGCGGGCATCCTGACAGTGCTTGGGGCCTCGGATCGGGCGGTGTCGTTGCTGGCGGACATCCCCTTGGTGCAACAGGCTTCCCAGGGCATGGCGGAGGTCAAGTTGCTGTGCCTGGCACTGGTGTTCGTGTATGCGTTCTTCACGTTCAGCTGGTGCATGCGCCAATACAACTTCGCGGCGGTGCTGATTGGTTCGGCACCGATGATCGGCGAGCGCCATGTCTCGGAGCAAGAGCGCAAAGCCTTCGCACTAAGGGCGGCGCGGGTGATTTCCATGGCGGCCAACCAATTCAACTTCGGCCTGCGTGCCTATTACTTCGGCATGACCATGTTGGCGTGGTTTGTCAGCCCCTGGTTATTCATGTTGATGAGTGCTGGCGTGGTGTTCGTGTTGTATCAGCGTGAGTTTCACTCCGATGTGCTGGATGTGATGGTCTATACCCCCACCGAAGCACCAGCGCCCGAGGCCGGCAAGGAAGCGGCCTGACAGACGCCGCCTCCAAATCACAGGCAAAAGAAAACCCGCGCCAGGCGGGTTTTCTTTTACTGCTAAAACCGTATCAGTTGGTTTTAGGCGCTTCAGGAGCAGGAGCAGGAGCTTGTTCCTGCTGCGCGGCACTGTTCGATTCAGACTGAGCTTTGGCGGCTTCGGCGTTTTCTTTCGCCGCGTCGTTCACTTTATCCTGTGCTTTGTTCATGTCTTGCTGAGCTTGCTCAGCGTGTTGTTGGGCATCTTGAGCTTTGTCCTCGGATTTTTTATCGCAGGCAGCGAGGCCGAGGGAAGCGGCCAACATCAAGGCAATAGCAAAAGTCTTACGCATGGGGTGTTTCTCCTTATGGAAATAACTACTGGCCTTTTGAGCGCGCCCCTTCAGGTTAAGTTCCTCTTTTGCTACAGATATATAACTTTGGACGCTCGCGGAACTTTAGCGAACACGCCCGTTGCCGGGCCTCTGCACAAACGAGGGCATTGATGGACATGGCTGAAGATCCCATTTTTGAGCGTGCGACGCGCTTTTTATCGGCCCTGCGACATTGCCAGGTGCTGGGCTTGAAGTTGCACGGCGCCAATCGTGACGGGCTGACGCTCGTCCTGCCGTTCAGCCCGAAAATCGTCGGCAACCCTCTGACGGGCATCATCCACGGCGGCGCGTTGACCTCATTGATGGACACCGCGTGCGGCATGTCGACCTTATGCGTGCTGCCGCAATTCGAAGTCTGCCCCACCCTCGACCTGCGCATCGACTACATGCACGCCGCCGAGCCCCACAAGGACGTCTACGGCTTCGCTCAATGTTATCGGGTGACCCCGGACGTGATTTTCACCCGGGGGTTCGCCTATCAAGACGATCCCGAACAACCCATTGCCCATGTGGTGGGCACGTTCATGCGCCTGGGCCAGCATGCCAGGGGCATGGGCAAGGCCAGTCCGATAACCACCGTGGGCCAACCATGACCGATACCACCCAGGAACAACTGCGCCGCGCCTGCGAGCAGGGTGACTACGCGCTGCTGCTCGCCTCGATCCCCTATGCCCAACTCATCGGTGTCGAATGCACGCGCCAGGGCGACGACTTGGTGTTCCGCCTGCCGGCCAACAAAGACAACATTGGTAACCCTTTGCTGCCGGCCATCCACGGCGGGGTCATCGCCGGCTTCATGGAGCTGGCAGCCGCCGTTCATCTGTTGATCGCCACCGGCACGCCGGGCATACCCAAAATCATCGACTTTTCCCTGGATTACCTGCGCACCGGACAGTTTCGCGACACCTACGCCAAATGCCAGGTCTGGCGCCAGGGCCGACGGGTCGCCAACGTCGCGATCACCGCCTGGCAAGACGTCGAGGCGCAACCCATCGCCACTGCCCGGGCACATTTCAAGATCCAGGAACCCTCAAAACCCGATCGCCCTTGAAATCATCCGCGTCGCCCCCACCTTGAGGACATCCCGCCGCCAATCTCAGCGAGGCGGACACCACCATCCACTTGGAGTTTGATGACCATGAGCGTGGAAACTCAAAAGGAAACCCTGGGCTTCCAGACCGAGGTGAAGCAACTGCTGCACCTGATGATTCACTCGCTGTATTCGAATAAGGAAATTTTCCTTCGCGAGCTGATTTCGAACGCCTCTGACGCTGTCGACAAATTACGTTTCGAAGCCCTTTCCAAGCCTGAACTGCTGGAAGGCGGCGCCGAGCTGAAAATCCGTGTGAGCTTCGACAAGGACGCGAAAACCGTCACTCTCGAAGACAACGGCATCGGCATGAGCCGCGAAGAAGTGATCACGCACCTGGGCACCATCGCCAAGTCCGGCACGGCCGACTTCATGAAGAACCTGTCCGGCGACCAGAAGAAAGATTCCCACCTGATCGGTCAATTCGGCGTCGGTTTCTATTCGGCGTTCATCGTGGCCGACCAGGTCGAAGTGTTCAGCCGCCGTGCCGGCCTCGCTGCGAGCGAAGGCGTGCATTGGTCGTCCAAGGGTGAAGGCGAGTTTGAAGTCGCCACCGTCGACAAGGCTGATCGCGGTACCCGCATCGTGCTGCACCTCAAGTCCGGCGAAGACGAGTTCGCCGACGGTTGGCGCCTGCGCAACATCATCAAGAAGTACTCCGACCATATCGCGCTGCCCATTGAGCTGCCGAAGGAAGTCACCGCCGCCGAAGGCGAAGAAAAGCCTGAAGTGGAGTGGGAAACCGTCAACCGCGCCAGTGCTCTGTGGACCCGTCCACGCACCGAAGTGAAAGACGAGGAATACCAGGAGTTCTACAAGCACATCGCCCACGACTACGAGAACCCGCTGAGCTGGAGCCATAACAAGGTCGAAGGCAAGCTGGAATACAACTCGCTGCTGTACGTGCCGGCCCGCGCACCGTTTGACCTGTACCAGCGCGAAGCGCCACGGGGCTTGAAGCTGTACGTGCAGCGTGTGTTCGTGATGGACCAGGCCGAATCGTTCTTGCCGCTGTACCTGCGCTTCATCAAGGGCGTGGTGGATTCCAACGATTTGTCGCTGAACGTTTCGCGGGAAATCCTGCAGAAAGATCCGATCATCGACTCCATGAAGTCGGCACTGACCAAGCGCGTGCTGGACATGCTGGAAAAACTGGCGAAGAACGAGCCTGATCAGTACAAGAGCTTCTGGAAGAACTTCGGCCAAGTGATGAAGGAAGGTCCGGCCGAGGATTTCGCCAACAAAGAGAAAATCGCCGGCCTGCTGCGCTTTGCGTCGACCCAGGGTGACGATGGCGAGCAGATCGTTGGCCTGGCCGATTACCTGGCCCGCGCCAAGGAAGGCCAGGACAAGATCTACTACCTGACCGGTGAAACCTATGCGCAGGTCAAGAACAGCCCGCACCTGGAAGTCTTCCGCAAGAAAGGCATCGAAGTGCTGCTGCTGACCGACCGCATCGACGAGTGGCTGATGAGCTACCTCAACGAGTTCGACGGCAAGAGCTTCGTCGATGTGGCCCGTGGTGACCTGGACCTCGGCAACCTGGATTCGGAAGAAGACAAGAAAGCCGCCGAAGAAGTCGCCAAGAGCAAGGAAGGCCTGGTGGAGCGGATCAAGACCGCCCTGGGTGACGCTGTCAGCGAAGTGCGCGTCTCGCACCGCCTGACCGACTCCCCGGCGATCCTGGCCATCGGTGAGCAGGACCTGGGCCTGCAAATGCGCCAGATCCTCGAAGCCAGCGGCCAGAAAGTCCCGGACTCCAAGCCGATCTTCGAATTCAACCCGGCCCACCCGCTGGTGGAAAAACTCGACAACGAGCAGAGTGAAGAGCGTTTCGGCGATCTGTCGCACATCCTGTTCGACCAGGCGGCCCTGGCGGCCGGCGACAGCCTGAAGGACCCGGCGGCGTATGTGCGTCGCCTGAACAAGCTGTTGGTTGAACTGTCAGCTTAAACAAGTGCAGGAAAAACCCGCTTCGGCGGGTTTTTTCATTTCTGGTGTTCAGTCAAAGAGGAGTCCGTCATGAGTCAGGTTACGGTTCGTTCGCTGGTCTATCAGATCGATGGTCAAAGTTATGAAGGGCGCCTGGCCTTCGACATTAACCAGCAGGGCCCGCGCCCGGGTTTGCTGATGGCGCCGAACTGGATGGGTGTCGGGGCGGGTGCCGAGGACATTGCCAAGTCGGTGGCGGCCAACGGTTATGTGGTGCTGATCGCCGACTTGTATGGGCAAACGGTGCGCCCGACCAATGCCGATGAGGCGGGGGCGGCGATGATGCCCCTCAAGAACGACCGGGCATTGTTGCGCAAGCGCATGCAGGCTGCGTTCGAGCAGTTGCAAAGCCAAGGCGAAGCCGAGGTCGACACGACGAAGCTGGCCACGTTCGGCTTCTGCTTCGGCGGTTGCTGTTCACTGGAGTTGGCGCGCACCGGCGCACCGCTCAAGGCCGCGATTTCCTTCCACGGCACCCTGGATACACCGAACCCGGCCGATGCGCAGAACATCAAGGGCGCGGTGCTGGTGATGCATGGCGCTTGCGACCCGCTGGTGCCGAAAGAGCAGCTGCCGGCCTTTGAAGAGGAAATGAATGCCGCCGGGGTGGATTGGCAGTTGCTGAGCTACGGCGGTGCGGTGCACTCGTTCACTGATCCGCAGGCCAATGTGCCGGGCAAGATGATGTACGACGCCAAGGTCGCCGGGCGGGCGTTCCGCTCGATGCATAATTTGTTGGATGAAGTGTTCAAGGGCTGAGGTTGGGGCGGGTACTGAGCATTGTTGGTGTCAGGACTGGCCCCTTCGCGAGCAAGCCCGCTCCCACAGTGGATCTGCGATGCCCACAGTGCTGCGGGCGACTCGGTCCTTGTGGGAGCGGGCTTGCTCGCGAAGGGGCCCAGCCAGACAACCCTGAACTCAGGGCAGCTCGATCCGCTCGCTTTCCCCCGGCACCGTCGGCCAGTCCCCAGCCGCCCAGCGCTGGCGGGCTTCATCGATCCGGGCCGGGTCGCTGGAAACGAAATTCCAGTTCATCCGCCGCGGCCCGTCCAGGGGCGCGCCGCCGAACAGCACGGCATGGCAATCGCTGTCGGCAAACAGTGTCATTGCTTCCCCGGCTGGCAATATCACCAGGGAATGGGCTTCTACCGGCTCACCCTCCAATAACGCCTCGCCACTGAGCACATACAGGGCCCGTTCTTCATGCTCGGTGGGAATCAGCAAGGTCGTTGCGGTCTGCAGGTTCAGCTCGGCGTACAGCGTTGGCGAGAGCACCGGTACCGGTGATTCCAGGCAAAAGCCTCTCCCGGCGATCATGCGGATGCCGACCCCCAGGTTCTCACTGACCGGCAGGCTCTGCGCGGGGTGATGGCTGTAGTGCCCCGGGCCCTGTTCGTGGGACTTGGGCGAGGCCAGCCAGACTTGCAACCCGTGCATGGCGAAAGGGCTGCCCAGCAATGACTCCGGGGTGCGCTCGACGTGGGCGATGGTGCTGCCGGCGGTCATCCAGCTGACATCGCCAGCGTCCACCACCTGGTCGGAGCCCAGGCTGTCCTTGTGCTGGAGTTTGCCTTCGAACAGGTAGGTGAGGGTGGACAGGCCAATGTGTGGATGCTGGCGGATGTTCATGCCTTTGCCGGCCGGGTAGGTGGTTGGCAGCATGTGATCGAAAAACACGAAAGGCCCGACGCTGCGGCATTTGGCGGACGGCAGCGGGCGAAGGATCGGCTGGCCTTCGACGTCTTCGGCGCGGGGACGAACGGTCAGGGGAGTGGTCATGTTGTCTTCCAGGTTGAACAACGGTTGGCCGAAGCATAACCCGCCGCCGGCAGACACTGCACATGCGCCTTGAACCCAGGCGGGACGGCGAGGGTCTACGCTGTTCATGGCTTCTGGAGACCGCCCGTGCCTTTGACCCGTTTGATCCTTGCCTGGCTGCTGGTCGTTTCGAGCGCCACCGCCATGGCCCGCGAATATGCCTACAGCGATGCGCACCTGCATTACGTCGATTTCTTCCAGGAAAGCGCCGGCATGCCCAAGCTGCTTCAGGCGATGGCGGACAATCGCATTGAGCATGTGATGATTTCCGGCGTGCCGGTGGCCAAGAAATGGCATGAGGACGAGCCCAAGCGTCCGCGTTATTACGCCGGTGATGACGCGGACGCCTATTGGTACAGCGCCACCGATGTGATCGTCGCCGCGGCAGTGAGCAAGCTGACCGACGAACAGCGCCAGCACTTCCATCCGTTCCTGTCGGGCTTCAATCCCAACGACAAGAACTCCGCCGCCCATATCCAGCGCATGCTCGATCTCTATCCGGGGTTGTGGCAGGGCATCGGTGAGGTCTTCACCCGCCATGACGACCTGACGGCGCTGACCTCGGGCGACACGCCACGAGCCAACAACGAAGCCATGACGCGGATCTATCACCTGGCGGCGGAAAACGACCTGCCAGTGATGCTGCATTCCAACATCACGTCCAAGCGTGAGAAAAATCCGCTGTACCTGGCGGAAATCGAGGAACCGTTGCGCAATCACCCGCACACGCGCTTCATCTGGGCCCATGCAGGCACCAGCATGGAAATCCATCGTCACCAGACCCGCTTGGATTTTCTGCTGCCGACCCTGACCCGCCTGCTCGAGGCCTACCCCAATCTCTACGTCGACCTGTCCTGGAGCGTACTCACGCCGTACTTGCTGGATGAGGCGGGCAAGCCTCGGGTTGAGTGGGTAAAGCTGGTGGAGCGCTTTCCTGAGCGTTTCATGGTGGGGTCGGATGTGGTTGGGCGTTTCAACAAGTTGGGTGAGGAACTGCGCAGCTTCGATCCGTTCCTCGATGCCTTGCCGCAAGACGTGGCGAGGAGAGTGGCGCGGGATAACTTCCTGGCGGTGCTGCCCCGCTCAGTGGCCCGCTAAGCCCGCTTTTGTGGCGAGGGAGCTTGCTCCCGCTGGGCTACGCAGTAGCCCCAAAATCTGGCGACTGCTGCGCAGTCGAGCGGGAGCAAGCTCCCTCGCCACAGGGGCAACCCTATCCCCGGGCCATAGCTGGCATGGCCAACATCGCTTTGTCATCAGCCTGTCACTCCCGCGTCATACCCTCGCGCTCATCTCAATCAAGGAGCGCACTATGCACCTCACCCGTTCAAGCGCACTGGTCGCGCTGTTGTTGACCTGCGGCCTGGCCCAGGCGGAAGTTCGTGTCGAAGGCCCGGTGGAATATGGTGTCTTTGAAGGTCCCCAGGCTGAGTTGCAATCGGGCGAGCGGGTCCTGCGGCGCAGCAACGAGCAGATCCGCCAGACCGAGAGCGTACCGGCGAAGCTGGGCACCAAATTCGGCATGCGCTATCAGTTGGCTGGCAAGGTTGCTGACGACCAGCCGTTGACCCTGTTGTACTTCACTCCCGGTATCCGCACCCCCGATGGCGTGCGCCACGACAAATTCGAGGTCATCCAGAAACTGGTACCTGGCGCACCCCAGGATGTCATGGCCTACGAATTCACCGAAAGCCACGAAGTGGTGCCGGGAGAGTGGCGATTCATGGTGTTCCAGGGTGATCGGCTGCTGACACAGCAGCGGTTTGTCGTGCGCTGAATTCCACCCACTGCAGATCTCATGTGGGAGCGGGCTTGCTCGCGAATGCGGAGTGTCAGCTAGCAATGTGCCGTCTGACCCGCCGCATTCGCGAGCAAGCCCGCTCCCACAAGGTATTCAGGCATATCCGTCAGGCAAAAAAAAACGCCCCGAACCAGTCGGGGCGTTTTTTTGTGTGGCGTAGCAGCGGGGCTTACTTGCCCTGCCAGCGCTTCATCACCAGGGTGGCGTTGGTGCCACCGAAGCCGAAGCTGTTGCTCATCACGGTATTGATGGTGGCGTTTTCGCGAGTCTTGGTCAGGATGGGCAGGTCGGCCACTTCCGGGTCCAGCTCGTCGATGTTGGCCGAACCGGCCATGAAGTTGCCTTCCATCATCAGCATGCAGTAGATCGCTTCGTGAACGCCGGCGGCGCCCAGGGAGTGACCCGACAGGCTCTTGGTGGAGCTGATGGCCGGGGCCTTGTCGCCGAACACTTCGCGCACACCCTTCATTTCCGCGACATCGCCGACCGGGGTCGAGGTGCCGTGGGTGTTCAGGTAGTCGATCGGTGCATCGACGGTGGACATGGCCATCTGCATGCAGCGCACCGCACCTTCGCCGCTTGGCGCGACCATGTCGTAGCCATCGGACGTGGCGCCGTAGCCGACGATTTCCGCGTAGATCTTCGCACCACGGGCCAGGGCGTGTTCCAGCTCCTCGACCACGACCATGCCGCCGCCGCCAGCGATGACGAAGCCGTCACGGTCGGCATCGTAGGCACGGGAAGCTTTTTCTGGCGTGTCGTTACGCTTGCTGGACAGGGCGCCCATGGCGTCGAACAGGAACGACTGGCTCCAATGTTCTTCTTCACCGCCGCCGGCGAACACGATGTCCTGCTTGCCCATCTGGATCTGTTCCATGGCGGTACCGATGCAATGGGCACTGGTGGCGCAGGCAGAAGCGATGGAGTAGTTCAGGCCCTTGATCTTGAACGGCGTGGCCAGGCAGGCCGAAACGGTGCTGCTCATGGTCCGCGTGACGCGGTATGGGCCGACACGCTTGACGCCTTTTTCACGCAGGATGTCCAGCGCTTCCATCTGGTTCAAGGTGGAGGCACCGCCGGAGCCGGCGACCAGGCCGGTGCGCGGGTTGGAAACCTGCTCTTCGGTCAAGCCGGAGTCAGCGATGGCGTCCTTCATGGCCAGGTAGGCGTAGGCCGCCGCATGGCCGACGAAACGGTAGATCTTGCGATCGATCAGTTCTTCGAGGGGAAGGTCAATGGAGCCGGAAACCTGGCTACGCAGACCCATTTCGGCATATTCCGGGTTGAACCGGATGCCAGGGCGACTTGCACGCAGGTTAGCGGAGACGGTCTCTTTGTCATTGCCCAGGCACGAAACGATGCCCAGACCAGTGATAACGACGCGGCGCATGCGGATAACCCTTAGAAGTTGTCAGTGGAGGTGAAAACGCCGACCCGGAGGCCTTCGGCGGTGTAGATCTCGCGACCGTCCACGGCAACCGAACCATCGGCAATGGCCATGTTCAGCTTGCCCTTGAGGACGCGTTTGATATGAATGTTATAGGTGATTTTCTTGGCGGTCGGCAGGACCTGACCAAAGAACTTCACTTCGCCCGAACCCAGGGCGCGTCCGCGACCTGGCAGGCCTTGCCAGCCGAGGAAAAAACCGACCAGTTGCCACATGGCGTCCAGGCCCAGGCAGCCCGGCATCACCGGATCGCCTTCGAAGTGGCAGGCGAAGAACCACAGGTCCGGAGTGATATCCAGCTCGGCGACCAATTCACCTTTGCCGTACTTGCCACCCTCTTCGCTGATATGGGTGATGCGATCCACCATCAGCATGTTCGGGGCGGGCAGTTGCGCGTTACCTGGGCCGAACAGCTCACCGCGACTGCAGCGCAGCAGATCTTCCCGGGTAAAGGCGTTTTGTTTGGTCATGCGAGCTCCTCAATAGTCCCATGCGGCAGGGTGGGGCAAATCTTCCCGGCCGATCGAAGCGTTCATGCCTCGAATCGACAGCCTACTCATAGACTATTGCGTTGTAGTGAAAGTCACAGCACACGGGAAATGAATGTACACCTGTGCACTGAAATTTTTATTCAAGCCCCAATCGAGGCTCGTTCGGGTGCCTAAGACTGCCGCACTTTCGCCTTTCACGCCAGTCACAGATGGTCTGGCGAGCTGTTCTAATTCACCCAGCGCTGCAGAATCTGTTGCAGTTCGTTCCTTTTGAACGGCTTGGCCAGGTAATCGTTCATGCCCGCCGCGAGGCAGGCTTCGCGGTCGCCCTGCAAGGCGTTGGCCGTCAGGGCGATGATCGGCACCTGGTCGCAACCCGGCAACTGGCGGATCTGCCGCGTGGCTTCGTAGCCATCGATGATGGGCAACCGGCAATCCATGAGGATCGCTTCGAAAATCAGGCTTTCGGCGCTGCGTACGGCCTGGGCGCCATCGGTGGCGATGCTGACGGTGAAACCCAGGCTGCGCAGCATGGCTTCGACCACCGTCTGGTTGACCGGATTGTCTTCCACCAGCAACACGTTGCGGCCTTCGCCATCGCCGCTGCCGCTGCCGATAGGCAGGCGCGGCACCAGGGTCGCTGGTGTCTGGCGCGACAGGGCCAGCGGGATCTCGAGAGTGAACACCGAGCCTTGGCCTTCTTCGCTCTGGGCCCGCAGCGTCCCGCCCATGCGTTCGGCCAGGGTGCGGGCGATCGGCAGGCCCAGGCCTGTGCCGCCGTAGCGCCGGGAAATCGAATTGTCGGCCTGCTGGAAGGCATCGAACATGCGCTCCAGGCTCTCGGCGGGGATGCCGATGCCACTGTCGCGCACCGTGCAGGTGAACCACAGCAGTTCGTGGTCCAGGGCCTGCCATTGGCATTGCACGGTGACACGGCCTTGCTCGGTGAATTTCAGCGCGTTGCCGATCAGGTTCACCAGGATCTGCCGGATCCGCGTCGGATCGCCCTGGACCTGCAAGGCCTGCATGTCGTCCGGGACCAGCAGGTCCAGACCCAGCTTGCGCTGCGCGGCGCTGTGCTGGAAAGACTGCGCGCAACTGCCCACCAGTTCGGCCAGGTTGAACGGGATGTGCTCCAGTTCCAGGGCCGAGCGCTCGATGCGCGAGAAGTCGAGGATGTCGTTGATCACTTTCAACAGGTGTTCGGTGGATTCCGAAGCCAGCGCCGTGTACTCGTGCTGCTCGTCGGTCATGCGGGTGGTTTCCAGCAGCTGCAACATGCCCAGTACGCCGTTCATGGGCGTGCGCAGTTCATGGCTCATCATCGCCAGGAACTCGGACTTGGCGCTGTTGGCTTTTTCCGCTTCTTCGCGGGTCTTGATCAACTGCGCCATGGCCTGCTGCTGTTCGCGGCTGGCTTGTTCCAGGCCGTCGGCCAGGTTGTTGATGTGCCGCGACAAGGCCCCCAGTTCGGTGTCATCGACGATGGGCAGCGGGGTACTGTAGTCGCCTTGCTGGATAGCCTTGACCGCGTTGCCGATGTCGCGGATCGGCCGGGACAGGCTGGTCGCCAGCCGACGTGCCACCAGGAAGGTGAACAGCAGGGCGAACAACGCCAGGATCGCGGCCTTGAACAGGATTTCCTGTTGCCGCTGGCTGAAGGCGTCGCTGGACATGCCGACGATCACGCGGCCCAGGTAATCCTCGCCAGCCGCCTCCATGGCGCTGCTGTTGCCTTGCAGGAAATCATTGTTCAGGGCAATGCGCTGCAGGCGCACCGGGGCCTGGAAGACGTCGATCTGCTGGGCACGGCTGTGGACCTGCTCGGGTTGTTCGACATACACCAGGACCTTGTCGGCGCTGTCCTGGACTTCCAGGAAGCGCACGTGTGGGGTCGCCAGGGTTGCGGTGAGCAGGCTTTCGAGCACCTCTTTGTTGCCGGAAATCACCCCGTATTCCGTGGCGGGGGCCAGTTGGTTGGCGATCAGTTGCCCGGTGTGATTGAGCTCCTGGCGCAAGTCCTGGATCCGCACGAAGGTAAAGAAAGTGATCAGCAGCAAGGTCAGCAGCAACGCCGGGCCGAGGGCGATGAGCTGGGTGCGGGTGTTGATGTCCCAACGGCGACGCAAGGTCATGGGCGGTGTTCTCCTTCGGCCAACGTTGCCGCGACGGATTCGGCGTCAATCGGTTCGATCCCCAGCGAGCGGGAGACCTGCCGGTTGCCCAGGACTTTGAAGCGGTCCGGATACAGCGTGCGCGGCCAGGTCGTGGCGGGGCGGTCAAGCAGGTCGTCGAGAATCGCCAGCCAGTCTTGTTGGTCGCTGTAGGTGCTGGCCAGGCTGCCGGCCTTGACGAATGCGGCGCTGGGCCCGATCAGCGCGCGTTGCCGGGCATAGCTGCTGAGCAACAGGTTCTTCACGGTCTTGGGGTTGTACAAGTCGGGGTCATCCAGGCCCAGCAGCACATCGCTTTGGCCCAGCAGGTTTTGCAGGGGACGGCTGTCGCTGGTGTCGTCCCAACGTTCGCTGACGATGACCAGGCCCAGCGGTGCCGCGGCCTGTTGGAGATCCTTGAGCAGGAATTCACTGTGGGTGTCATACAGCACGCCGACCCGTCGCACTTGCGGCAGGATGGTGCGGATCAGCCGCAGTTGCCGCGCCATCGGTGGATCGCTCCACAGCAGGCTGAGGTGCGCGGGCGTCGCATCGCCCAGGCGGTCGCGGGCTTGCTGGCGGCTGATGCGCAGGACCAGGGTGGCCGGGCCCCGCGCGTCTTGCAGGCGCCACTCCAGGCTGGGCAAGTCAAGCAGGATCAGGCGCACAGTGTCCGGCAGCTTGTCCGGCGTCGGCAGGTTGGCCAGTGGTGTAAAGCGTACGCTGTCTTCGGGGCGCAAGGTTTTCAGGGCCTGGGTGAAAGACTGTACGCCGGGGCTGTCCTCGGCGCCGGTCAACAGGATTTCGGCGGCCCTGGCCTGGAGGGTTGCCAGCCAGCCGGCAAACACCAGGCACAGGGCCAGCGTCAGGCGGCCATGAAATGGCGTCTTGCGGGGGCGGCGCCGGGACATCTAGAACGATAGCTCCGCGCTGAAGTACACCACATGGCGGGAGTCGTAGCGGTTGTCGACGAAGGTCATGGGCTGGTTGTCCAGGCGCTGTTGCAGCACGCCCGCCAGTTCCAGGCTGGCCTTGCCCAGGGGAATGCGCCGGGCGAGGCGGGTGTCGACCCGTTCGAAGCGATAACCGTTGAGGTCGTCGGCGGCGTAGTAGAACAGCGCACTGTTCCAGCCCTGGCCCCAGTCCCGTAGCCAGCCGGCCGAACCGCTGTTGCGGGCGGTCAGTTGTTCGTCGAGGGGGTTGCTGGCCTGGGCGTCGACATAGGCATAGGTCAGGCGCAGACGGTCAGCGCTGGTCATGCGCCAGTCGAACTGGGTCTCGACCCCGGAGAACTGCGATTCATTGGCATTGCTGGCGATGTACTGATTGTTGCGCAGCGGCTCGCTGATCATGCCGGTGATTTCGTCATGGAACAGCTTCACGTCGACCGCCAGGCCCACGTCCACGAAATAACCGTTGTAGCCCAGTTCCCGAGAGCGCATGTGCTCTTGCTCCAGGTTGCCCGGGCCGCGGGTCCGGACGAAATAACGGGCACTGTTCTGGCCGAAGGCGGCAGGCTGCAGGTTGGTGACCTGGTAGCTCCAGTTGACGTTGTTCTCGAACATGTCCGGCGAGCGCACGGCTTCGGAGTACACCGCCCGCAGGCCGTGGCGCGGGGTGATCAGGTAGTTGACCGCGACCCGTGGGGTCAGCGAGCTGCCGGTCAGGCGGGTGTCCTCGAACATCGCGCCACCCTGCAATAGCCAATGCTCGGTAGCCCGCCATTCGAGCTGGCCGAACAGGCGCCAGGTGGTGTCGTCCAGGGTGCCGTTGAAGTACGTCTCCGAGTCGGCCCGGTCGTAGCGATAATTGGCGCCGGTGACCAGTCGCAGGCTGTCGGACAGGCTCAGGGTGTCCTGGATCTCCAGGTCGTAGCGCGATTCCCGGGCGCTCTGGTCGATATCGCCGCACAGGGTCCGCGAGGCGCCGTTGCGCCACTGATCGAGCACCTGGTTGGCCAACGCCTGTTCCTGTGGCGTGCCGGGTGGCGCGCCGATGCTGGTATAGCTGGGGATATTGCGCGCCAGCTTCTCGGCATAGTTGGGGTTGAGCTGCCACAGGTCGGTCAGTTGCGGGCTGAAAGACACCTCGGCGTCACAGGCGCGCCAGGTCTGTTGGCGATCCCAGTGCTGGATCGAGCCTTGTACATAAAGGCTGTGGTCGGGATCCAGGTCCAGGTTCCAGCGCAGTGAGCCGGCATAGTCCTTGGCGATGACGTCGGAATTATCCCCAGCGGCGGTAATCCCGGCGAACACGGGACGGTAGGTATAAGGTCGCTGGTTGGTCCCGTCCTTGGCGTTCAATTGCCAGTCGATGCTCTGCCGTTCGTCCAGGGTCTGGCTGACGGACAGATTGAAGCGATTCAGGCGGCGGCTGTCGCGGTAGTCGGCACCGTTGCGGTCGCTGTCAAAGCCATCGTCCTCCTGGCCGGACAGCGACAACCGCAGGTCGCCGCCTTCCCAGCCGCTGCCCTGGCTGGCGTACCAGTCACTGATGCCACGCTGGCCCCGGGTGATTTTCAACCGGGTGCCATGGCTGTCGGCCGGGACGCGGGTGATGATGTTGACCACCGCCATCAGCGCGTTGGCGCCATAGCTGACGGTGTTGGGGCCGCGGAAGACTTCGATCCGCTCGATGTCTTCCATGGCCACCGGAATATCGCTCCAGTCCACGGTGGCCAGGCCGGCGCGGTACACCGAGCGGCCGTCGATCAGCACTTGCATGCGCCGCGCTTCGCTGGCGTTGGTGCCGTGGTAGTTCACGGCGGCCTGGTTGCCGGTGATGTTGCCGACCATCATGCCCGGTACCAGGCGCAGCAATTCGCTGATGTCCCGGGCGCCGCTGGCCTTGATCAGCTCGCTGTCGAGCACGGTCATGCTGCCTGGCACCGCCGCCGGCGATTGCTTCAGGCGCGTGGCCGTCAGTACCTGGGGCAGGGGCTGGCTGTCCACGAACAAGTCGTCGGCCAGCACTGGCGGGCTGATGATCAGCGCCAAGAGCAGGGACGAACCTGAACGGGAAGGGCCAACGGACACGGCACAGCCTATGAGAATGGACGGATGACGGGCATGTTAACTGAGCTGAACGACTTTTCCATTCACGTTGACAGCATTTTCCTGGGAATTGGTGGTCAGCTTCCTACAGCTGGCGGTAATTGTTGCCGGGGCTGGTCGCCATCCGGCCGCTCCGTATAATGCCCCGCATTGCCACTTGGTATGGATGAACGGATTGCATATGACTGAACAGCGCCCGATTGCGGTCCTGGGGGGCGGGAGTTTCGGTACCGCCGTGGCTAACCTGCTGGCCGAGAATGGCCACCCGGTGCGCCAGTGGATGCGTGACCCGGAACAGGCCGAGGCCATCCGGGTCAACCGCGAGAACCCACGTTACCTCAAGGGCATCAAGATCCGCCCGGAAGTGGTGCCGGTGACTGACTTGCAGGCCACCCTGGAGGGTAGCGACCTGTTCTTCGTCGCCTTGCCGTCCAGCGCCTTGCGTTCGGTGTTGGCACCCCATGCCGAGCGCCTGAGCGGCAAACTGTTGGTGAGCCTGACCAAGGGCATCGAAGCCCAGACCTTCAAGCTGATGAGCGAAATTCTCGAAGAAATCGCCCCCAAGGCGCGAATCGGTGTGATTTCCGGCCCGAACCTGGCGCGGGAAATCGCCGAGCACGCGCTGACCGCCACGGTGGTCGCCAGTGAGGATGAGCAATTGTGCCAACAGGTCCAGGCCGCACTCCATGGCCGCACCTTTCGGGTCTACGCCAGTGCTGACCGTTTTGGAGTGGAGTTGGGCGGTGCACTGAAGAACGTCTATGCCATCATCGCCGGCATGGCGGTGGCGCTGGACATGGGCGAGAACACCAAGAGCATGCTGATCACCCGCGCGCTGGCGGAAATGACCCGCTTCGCCGTCAGCCAAGGCGCCAACCCGATGACCTTCCTGGGATTGGCCGGAGTGGGCGACCTGATCGTCACCTGTTCCTCGCCCAAGAGTCGCAACTATCAGGTCGGCTTTGCCCTTGGCCAAGGCTTGAGCCTTGATGAGGCTGTGTCGCGCCTGGGTGAAGTGGCCGAAGGGGTCAATACCCTCAAGGTGCTCAAGGCCAAGTCCCAGGAGGCGGGGGTGTACATGCCGCTGGTCGCCGGGCTGCACGCGATCCTGTTTGAAGGGCGCACGCTGGAACAGGTGATCGAGCTGTTGATGCGTGGTGAACCGAAGACCGACGTTGATTTCATTTCCACCAGCGGTTTCAACTGAACCGCTATTGACGCAAGCAGGAGCGAGCCATGAACGATCCGCAAGGGCAACCCCAATACGAATCCATCCTGCTGCGTGTGCTGTGGATGGTGGTTTACCTGCTGGTCTGGCAGGTGGCGCAATTCATCCTCGGCGCCGTGGTGCTGGTGCAATTGATCTATCGGCTGATCTACGGCGCGCCCAGCGCGAGCCTGATGAATTTCGGTGACAGCCTGAGCCAGTTCCTGGCGCAGATCGGCCGTTTCGGCACCTTCCACAGCGACCAGAAGCCCTGGCCGTTCGCGGACTGGCCGACCCCACGCACGCCGGAAGGTGAAGCGCCTCACGCCGTGGCGCCGGCGCCGCATCCGGTCCGGGACGAGGAGCCGAAGCTATGAAACTGTGGGTATTGCGTCACGGAGAGGCAGAGCCCCATGGTGTGCGTCCCGATCCAGAGCGGGTCTTGACGGTACATGGCCGCGAGGAAGTGTTGCTCAGTGCCGGCCGGTTGATGGGTGAGCCATTGCGAGCCATCTATGCCAGCCCTTATGTGCGTGCCCAACAGACCGCGCAACTGGTGCGCGAAGCACTGGGCTTTGAACCTGAACTGATCACCGTCGACTGGCTCACGCCGGAGACCCGGCCGGCCGATGTGTTGCGGCATCTGAAGGATCAGGACGACGTGCTGCTGGTCAGCCATAACCCGTTGGTGGGCAGCCTGCTGGGCCTCCTGCAGCACGGCCACCTGCAACAGCCCGAGCAAGTGCAAACGGCTGGGCTGGCCGAGCTGGAAGGCGATATGCCGCTGGCCGGGGCGATGAGTCTCAAGCGCCTGTAATACCTGATCCACCCCAGCGTCTGCATCGCGGGCAAGCCTTGCTCCCACCGTGCTGTGCAGGATTGAATGTAATAAAAACCAAAAAGGAAGGGCAGCGATGAGTCTGTGGCGCACCACCCCCAACATCGAGCAACTGAACGCCGCCGGTAAAAACACCATCAGCGAAGTGCTGGATATCCGTTTCGAGTCGTTCGACGACGAGTCCCTGACCGCCAGCATGGTGGTCGATCAGCGTACCCACCAGCCGTTCGGCCTGTTGCATGGCGGTGCTTCGGTGGTCCTGGCCGAAACGGTCGGGTCCATGGCTGCCTACCTGTGTGTGGATGCCAGCAAGTTCTATTGCGTCGGCCTGGAGATCAATGCCAACCACCTGCGCGGCGTGCGCAGCGGACGGGTAACGGCCACGGCTCGGATGGTTCACCTGGGCCGTACCACCCAGGTCTGGGACATTCGCCTGGTCAATGACGAGGGCAAGCTCAATTGCGTGTCGCGCCTGACCATGGCCGTGGTGCCGTTGGGTGAGCAACCACCGGCGCGTTGAACCCCTTGTGGCGGGTGAAAGGCCCTTGTGGCGAGGGAGCTTGCTCCCGCTGGACTGCGCAGCAGGCCCAAGACCAGGCGCTGCGGTTTGTCAGGCGGAGGGTTTGGGGGCCGCTTCGCGGCCCAGCGGGAGCAAGCTCCCTCGCCACAGGTTTCATCGCTCATACAACCCCATAGCCCAAGCCCGACTGTCATCATTCCTGTCAGTTACGGTCATTGCCGCGCCGTCGGGTTCTGCGGACAATCTGCCGCAGTTCCCCAATGGATCGGCTGTCATGTCGCAACAGATTTTTTTCGCCCACGCCAATGGGTTTCCCTCGGCCACCTACGGCAAGTTGTTCGCCGCGCTGGCGCCGCAGTATCAGGTCGCGCATTTGGAATTGCACGGCCATGACCCGCGCTTTCCGGTCGACGACAACTGGCACAACCTGGTGGACGAACTGATCCATCACCTGGAACAGCAGCCGGCGCCAGTGTGGGGCGTCGGCCACTCCCTGGGCGGCGTGCTGCACCTGCACGCGGCGTTGCGCTGCCCTGAGCTGTACCGCGGCGTGGTCATGCTCGATTCGCCAGTGCTGACCCGTACCGACCAGTGGGTCATCCTGGCGGCCAAGCGCTTGGGGTTTATTGATCGCCTGACCCCGGCCGGCCGGACCCTGGGGCGGCGCGAGGAGTTTGCCGACCTGGCGTCGGCCCGGCAGTATTTTGCCGGCAAGACACTGTTTCGCGGTTTTGACCCGGATTGCTTCGACGCCTACCTGCAACACGGCCTGCAACAAGTCGGCGACCGGCTGCGGCTGCGCTTCGACCCGGCCACGGAAATCAGCATTTACCGCGGCGTGCCGCACACCAGCCCGGGTCGGCCCCGTAAGCTCAAGGTGCCATTGGCCGTGGTGCGCGGCCGGCAGAGTCGCGTGGTGATGCGCCATCACACCCGTTCGGTGGGACGCATGCTCCATGGCGAATCCCTGAGCATGCCCGGCGGTCACATGTTCCCCCTCGAACGTCCACAAGACACGGCGAACCTGCTCAAGAACCTCTTCCAGCGTTGGGAAGGGCGCAGCGCATGAGTGTGGTCGAAGAGGTCCGCCTGAGCCTGCCTCACATCGAACTGGCGGCTCACTTGTCCGGCCCGGACGACGGGCTGCCGGTGATTGCCCTGCACGGTTGGCTGGACAACGCCAACAGCTTCGCCCGCCTGGCGCCCAGGCTCGAAGGGCTGCGGGTGATCGCCCTGGACATGGCCGGCCACGGTCATTCCGGGCACCGGCCGCCGGGTGCCGGCTATGCCTTGTGGGACTACGCCCACGATGTGCTGCAAGTGGCCGAACAACTGGGCTTGAGGCGCTTCGCCCTGTTGGGGCATTCCATGGGCGCCATCGTGTCGCTGGTGCTGGCCGGTTCCCTGCCGGAACGGGTGACGCACCTGGGGTTGATCGACGGGGTGATTCCTCCAACCGCCAAAGGTGATAACGCGGCCGAACGCATGGGCATGGCCCTGCAAGCCCAGTTGGATTTGCAGCAAAAACGCAAGCCGGTCTACAAAACCCTCGACCGAGCCATCGAAGCGCGCATGAAGGGGCTGGTGGCGGTCAGCCGTGAGGCTGCCGAGTTGCTGGCCCAGCGCGGCCTGATGCCGGTGCCGGGGGGGTACACCTGGCGCACCGACAACCGCCTGACCCTGCCATCGCCCCTGCGCCTGACCGAAGAGCAGGCCATGGCGTTCGTTGCCCGGGTCGCTTGTCCGGCGCATCTGGTGGTGGCGGCCGACGGCATGCTTGGCCAACACCCGGAGCTGCTGGAGCGTCTACCCTTCAGT
The DNA here is from genome assembly GCF_014268705.1 of Pseudomonas sp. SWRI179. Taxonomy (NCBI): domain Bacteria; kingdom Pseudomonadati; phylum Pseudomonadota; class Gammaproteobacteria; order Pseudomonadales; family Pseudomonadaceae; genus Pseudomonas; species Pseudomonas sp. SWRI179. Next base: position 40,505 of record NZ_JABWRA010000045.1, read on the forward strand.
CATGAGCAGTTGCCCGGCGGCCATCATTTGCACCTGAACGACGAGGTCGGTGCCGGGCTTGTAGCAGACTGTTTCAATCGGTTCTTCACCGTTCCTTGACTTGCGCCGGGCAACTGTCGAGGCTGGGCGGGTTGAAAAGGAGACAACCATGACAGACCTCTGTTTGCCAGCTTCGCAGTGCATCGACGACGCCCGTTGCGTTCAAGCGTCCCAGGCCAAGCCGATCCGATGAAATTATCCGTTCACTCACTCGTCCTGCTGGCGCTGGCCTGCCTCAGCCCGGCGTCGTTCGCCGTCGATGTGCCGGGCAGTCGCGACTTGGAACGCGTGCCGCGCATGCCCGATGCCCAAATCGTCGATTACCGGCAAGGCAGCGATCTGGAACGCGTCTACCCCATGGGCTCGATCCGCAAGATCAGCGGCCAGTTGCGCTTTGACGGCCAGGTCGATGCCCGTGGGAATGTCACGTCGGTCACCTACGAACTGCTGCCGGAACATTCCGCCACCCAAGCCTTTACCGCGGCTCGCGAAGCGTTGCAGAAACAGGGTGCCGAGCTGTTGTTCTGGTGCCAGGCCCGCGATTGCGGCGAAAGCAGCCTGTGGGCCAACGACGTCTTCGGCAATGCCAAGCTCTATGGCGCCGACAACGGCCAGGCCTTCCTGCTGCTGCGCCTGGCGCCGCCGGCGGACAACACGCTGATCGCGCTTTATTCCATCACCCGCGGCAATCGCAAGGCCTACCTGCATGTCGAGCAGTTCGAGGCGAACGCAGCGCTGGGGGACTTGCTGCCGACATCGGCCACGCTGTTGCGCCAGCTCAAGGACACCGGTGTCCTGGACTTGCCGCGTCTTGCCGGTGAGCCGGACGACACCTGGTTGCGCCTGTTGTCCCGGGCGCTGAACCTGGACACGGGCCTGCGGGTCGGTATCGCCGGTCCCCGGGCCGAGGACTGGCGTGAGGCACTGGCGGGCCAGGGCGTCCGGGCGGCGCGCATGGAGGCCGCCAGCGGCGAAGCGACGGGATTGCGCCTGGAACTGCTGCGCTAAGCTGTGTCGGGGCAGCGGGTTTCACGCCGCTGTCTCGGTCCTGTTCATTTTTTCGAGACCCTACATGCTCAATAACGATCGGCTGTTGGTGCAGATCCTGCTCCTGGTGTTGTTCGGCGCAAGCCTCTGGGTCATGGCGCCGTTCTGGTCGGCGCTGTTCTGGGGCGCGGTGCTGGCGTTCGCCAGTTGGCCGTTGATGCGCCTGCTGACCCGCTGGGTCAATGGCCGCGAATCCCTGGCGGCGGCGTTGCTGACGGTGGGCTGGATGCTCTTGGTAGCGGTGCCGCTGGTGTGGCTGGGTTTCAACCTGGCCGACCATGTGCGTGATGCCACTGCGTTCATCAAGGACGCACAAGTCGATGGCTTGCCGGAAGCGCCCGACTGGCTGGCCGGCGTGCCGCTGGTGGGCGGGCGGCTGGTTGGCATCTGGAACAGCATCGACCAGCAGGGCGCGGCCATGATGGTGTCCATCAGGCCGTACCTGGGGCAGGTCGGCAACTGGCTGCTGGCACGTAGCGCGCAGATCGGCGGGGGGATCCTCGAACTGACCCTGAGCATCGTGTTCGTGTTCTTTTTCTATCGCGACGGCCCGCGTCTGGCGGTATTCGTCCATGGGCTGCTGGAGCGCCTGATCGGCGACCGTGCCGGTTACTACATCGAACTGGTGGCCGGTACGGTGCAACGGGTGGTCAACGGCGTGATCGGCACCGCGGCGGCCCAGGCCGTGCTGGCGCTGATCGGCTTCCTGATCGCCGGGGTGCCAGGGGCGCTGGTGCTGGGGATCGTCACGTTCCTGCTGAGCCTGATTCCCATGGGCCCACCCCTGGTCTGGATCCCCGCCACGGCGTGGCTGGCGTGGAAGGGCGAATACGGGATGGCGGTGTTCCTCGGCATCTGGGGCACGTTCATCATCAGCGGCGTGGACAACGTGCTCAAACCCTACCTGATCAGCCGTGGCGGCAACCTGCCCTTGGTCATTGTGTTGCTGGGGGTGTTTGGCGGGTTGATCGCCTTCGGTTTCATCGGCCTGTTCATCGGCCCGACCCTGCTGGCGGTGGCGTACAGCCTGTTGACGGACTGGAGTAAAAGCCAGGCGCGGTAGGTTGAGTGGCGAGTACCTTGTGGCGAGGGAGCTTGCTCCCGCTGGGTTGCGAAGCGACCCCAAACCAATACCTCGGTCAGCCTGATACTCCGCAGTGCCTGGTTTCAGGGCTGCTGCGCAGCCCAGCGGGAGCAAGCTCCCTCGCCACAGGGTGATCGCCGACCCATCAGGCTCCACAAAGCCTCCAGATCAATGCTGGCCCAGGCTCCACAAAGCCTTCAGATCAACGCCGCCCCTGTGGGAGCGAGCTTGCTCGCGATAGCGGTATGTCAGTCAATGTCGATGTTGGCTGACGGGGCCTCATCGCGAGCAAGCTCGCTCCCACAGGGAAGATAAGCGGGCTTATGGGCGAGGCAAGCTGATCACCGCCGTCAAGCCACCTCCGGGCGTCTCCTCCAGGCTCAACTGCCCGCCCAGGCGTTCCGTGGCTTCCCGAGCGATGGTCATGCCCAGGCCAACACCGCCGGAGTTGCGATTGCGCGAACCTTCCAGGCGGAAAAAGGGTTCGAACACTGCCTCGCGCTTGTCCGCGGCAATACCGGGGCCGTGGTCGATGACTCGGATCAGCAGCAGATGTTTCTGGTCCTGCAAGGTAATCAAGGCATGGCCGGCGTAGCGCAGGGCATTGTCGATGAGGTTGTTGAGGCACGAGCGCAGTGCCATCGGTTGCACCTGCAGCGGCGCGCAGGTCCCGCTGACCTGCACATCCGAGCCCTGGTCCTGGGCGTTTTCGCTCAATGATTCGGCCAAGGCCTGCACGTCCATCCATTGCAGCGCTTCACTGGTGCGCTGTTCGTGCAAGTAGGTCAGGGTGGCATCGAGCATGCCGATCATGTCGTCCAGGTCCTGGCGCATCTGGCCTTGCAGCTTGACGTCATCGATCTGCTCCAGGCGCAGCTTGAGCCGCGAAAGCGGTGTGCGCAGGTCATGGGACACCGCGCCGAGCATGCGCGAGCGCTGCTGCACCTGCTCGCGGATCCGTTGCTGCATCAGATTGAACGTATGGGCCGCCTGCCGTGCCTCACGAGGGCCGTTTTCCTCCAGCGGCGGGCTGTCGAGGTTTTCGCTCAGGCGCTCGGCGGCATCGCTCAGGCGCTGGATGGGTCGGGTCAGAAGCTTGGCGCCGTACCAGGCCGCAATGATCAGGCACACGAATTGAAACGTCAGCGGCACCACCGGGCCGCCGAACCAGGGGCGTGGACGGCGGTTGGAGGGCGGACCGAAGCGCGGCGGACCGTCACCTTGCTGGTCCATTCCAGGCGGCCCGGGAGGTGGCGGTTGGTCGTAATGGAAAAACCAGGCAAAGGCCAGCAAATGCGCCAGGACAATCGCCAGCAGCAGCACGCCAAACAGGCGACCGAACAAGGAGTCCAGGCGCAATCGCATCAACCGATGTCCCTGGCGTCGAACAAATAACCCTCACCGCGTACGGTCTTGATCAGTTGCGGGGCCTTGGGGTCGTCGCCCAGCTTTTGGCGCAGGCGTGACACGAGCAAGTCGATGCTGCGGTCGAACGCTTCGATGGAGCGACCACGGGCCGCATCCAGCAACTGCTCGCGGCTGAGCACCCGGCGCGGTCGTTCGATGAAGACCCACAACAGGCGGAACTCGGCATTGGACAGTGGCACCACCAACCCGTCGCCCGAGATCAGTTGGCGCAACACGCTATTGAGCCGCCAGTTGTCGAAACGAATATTGGCCCGCTGCTCGGTGCGGTCGTCGCGCACCCGGCGCAGGACGGTCTGGATGCGCGCCACCAGTTCCCTGGGCTCGAACGGCTTGGCCATGTAGTCATCGGCGCCCAGTTCCAGGCCGATGATGCGGTCGGTGGGCTCGCAACGGGCCGTGAGCATCAGGATCGGGATGTCCGATTCGGCGCGCAACCAGCGGCACAACTGCAAGCCGTCCTCACCCGGCAGCATCAGGTCGAGCACGACCACGTCGAAGTGCTCAGCCTTCATCGCCTGGCGCATGGCCGCGCCATCGGTCACCCCGCTGGCCCGAATGCTGAAGCGGGCCAGGTAATCGATCAGCAGTTCGCGGATCGGCACGTCATCATCGACGATCAGCGCGCGGGTGCTCCAGCGCTTGTCATCTTGAGCGTCAGAATTTGCAACAGGGGTGTTCTGCATGGATGCATCATCTGCCAGGTTGGCTGCCAACCACAAAGAAGGCGGCGAGGTTGAGGCTTCAGCATAGGCGTCGTGCCGCGAGGCGTGAAGCGCCGAAAGAGCGGGTTGCGGCGGACGGTAGCGTGACGACGTGTTGTACGCATGTCATATATGTATCGGCTTCGACACAAAAGTCGGTATTGTCCGTATTGCCCGGGGAGGCGGTGAGATTTACCGATCATCGGGTCCCGCACGGGCGCTCGTTCCGCTACAATGCGCGCCGATTTCGACTTGCCTGAGAGCCCGCTCATGTCCGCCTGCCAGACGCCCATCATCGTCGCCCTGGATTTCCCCACCCGTGACGCCGCCCTGAAGCTGGCCGACCAGTTGGACCCCGCGCTTTGCCGGGTCAAAGTCGGCAAGGAACTGTTCACCAGTTGCGCGGCGGAAATTGTCGGGACCCTGCGTGACAAGGGTTTCGAAGTGTTCCTGGACCTGAAATTCCACGATATCCCCAACACCACCGCCATGGCCGTCAAGGCGGCGGCGGAGATGGGCGTGTGGATGGTCAACGTGCATTGCTCCGGTGGCCTGCGCATGATGGCGGCCTGCCGTGAAGTGCTGGATCAGCGCAACGGCCCGAAACCGTTGCTGATCGGCGTGACTGTGTTGACCAGCATGGAGCGCGAGGACCTGGCCGGGATCGGCCTGGACATCGAGCCCCAGGAGCAGGTGCTGCGCTTGGCGGCGCTGGCGCAGAAGGCCGGCCTGGACGGTCTGGTCTGTTCGGCTCTGGAAGCCGGCGCTTTGAAAGCAGCCCATCCGGCGCTGCAACTGGTGACCCCGGGGATTCGTCCGGCGGGCAGCGCCCAGGACGACCAACGTCGCATCCTGACCCCGCGCCAGGCGCTGGATGCCGGCTCCGACTACCTGGTGATCGGTCGCCCGATCAGCCAGGCCGCCGATCCGGCCAAGGCCTTGGCGGCGGTCGTGGCCGAACTGGCCTGAGCAAACACCGAGAGCCCTTGTGGGAGCGGGCTTGCTCGCGAATGCGGAGTGTCAGGCGCCCTTTAGGCCTGCTGACCCACCGCATTCGCGAGCAAGCCCGCTCCCACAGTTGTTTTGTATCAGACCTTGAGTACCAACTTCCCGAAGTTCTCCCCGCTGAACAACTTGGTCAGCGTCTCGGGAAAGGTCTCCAATCCTTCGACGATGTCTTCCTTGCTCTTGAGCTGCCCCTTGGCCATCCAGCCGGCCATTTCCTGCCCGGCGGCAGCGAACTGCGAGGCGTAGTCCATGACCACGAAACCTTCCATGCGTGCCCGGTTGACCAGCAGTGACAGGTAATTGGCGGGGCCTTTCACCGCTTCCTTGTTGTTGTACTGGCTGATGGCGCCGCAGATCACCACGCGGGCCTTGAGGTTCAGGCGGCTGAGCACGGCATCGAGGATGTCGCCCCCGACGTTATCGAAATACACGTCCACGCCTTTGGGGCACTCGCGCTTGAGGCCGGCATGGACGTCTTCGTTCTTGTAGTCGATGGCGCCGTCGAAGCCCAGTTCATCCACCAGGAATTTGCATTTGTCGGCGCCACCGGCAATGCCCACCACGCGACAGCCCTTGAGCTTGGCAATCTGCCCGGCAATGCTGCCTACCGCACCGGCGGCCCCCGATAGCACCACGGTCTCGCCGGCCTTGGGCGCGCCGACATCCAGCAGGGCGAAGTAGGCGGTCATGCCGGTCATGCCCAGGGCAGACAGGTAGCGGGGCAGCGGTGCCAGTTTCGGATCGACTTTGTAGAAGCCTCTTGGCTCGCCGAGGAAATAATCCTGCACACCCAAGGCCCCGTTGACGTAGTCCCCGACCGCGAAACCCGGGTTGTTCGAGGCGATCACCTGGCCGACACCCAATGCCCGCATCACTTCACCGATGCCGACCGGCGGGATGTAGGATTTACCCTCGTTCATCCACCCGCGCATGGCCGGGTCCAGGGACAGGTATTCATTCTTCACCAGGATCTGGCCGGCTGCCGGTTCGCCCACCGGGACTTGCTGATAGGTGAACGTCTCGCGGGTCGCGGCGCCTACCGGGCGTTTGGCGAGCAGGAACTGGCGATTGGTCTGGGCGGTCATGGTTGGCACTCAAGATGAATGAAGTCTTGTTGATAGACCTTCGAAGCATTTGCCGCAAGCTTTGCCGATACAGCGAATGCAGTTCGATCCAACACAGTGATAGTTCGCCCAGTGGCCTTATCACTGGCGCCCATGAATGCTCAACCGTCAGTTGGATAGTGCTGCCGTGCTCTCGGGACCTGTGGCTAGACTGGCGTCATCTCCCGCATTCTTCGAGGAACTGACAATGAGCATGACGTTTTCCGGACAGGTCGCCGTGGTCACGGGCGCCGCCGCTGGCATTGGCCGCGCTACCGCTCAGGCCTTTGCGGCAGAGGGCCTGAAAGTCGTGGTGGCCGACCTGGACGTAGCGGGCGGCGAGGGCACCGTGCAGTCGATTCGTGATGCGGGCGGCGACGCGGTGTTCGTGCGCTGCAATGTCACGCTGGAAAATGAGGTGCGGCACCTGATGGATGAGGTGATCAGGACCTACGGTCGCCTTGACTATGCCTTCAACAACGCCGGGATCGAGATCGAGAAGGGCAAGTTGGCCGACGGTACCCTCGATGAGTTCGACGCGATCATGGGGGTCAATGTGAAGGGCGTCTGGTTGTGCATGAAGTATCAGTTGCCTTTGCTGCTGGCCCAGGGCGGCGGCGCTATCGTCAACACGGCCTCGGTGGCCGGCCTGGGCGCAGCGCCGAAAATGAGCATCTATGCCGCCTCCAAGCACGCCGTGATCGGCTTGACCAAATCGGCCGCCATCGAATACGCCAAGAAGAAGATCCGCGTGAACGCGGTCTGTCCGGCGGTGATCGACACCGACATGTTCCGTCGGGCCTATGAGGCAGACCCGAAAAAAGGCGAGTTCGCCAATGCCATGCACCCGGTGGGGCATATCGGCAAGGTCGAGGAAATCGCCAGCGCCGTGCTGTACCTGTGCAGCGACGGCGCGGCGTTCACCACCGGCCACTCCCTGGCGGTGGACGGTGGGGTCACGGCGTTCTGAGGACGCTTCCCTTGGCTTGTAGGACGAAGCCCGCACTGGTTGCGGGCTTTTTCTTTGGGGGGTGGAAACGCTCTATCAATGTGTTTCAAAGGGTGAGAATCGGCGGTTTTGGCGACTTTGTCGTACATCGCTCGGGGGTGGCCTGTGCTTAACTGTTTCCGGAAATAAAACAAACGCTTAGGAGCTTGGTTACTCATGGAGTTGAGAATCGACCGGCAGGCCTTGGTGCCTGTCGTGCAGCAAATCGTCGACGCGCTGACCGGATGGATCCGACAGGATGCGGTGCAACCAGGGACTCGCCTGCCGTCCGTGCGCCAACTGGCGCGGCAGAACCTGCTCAGCCAGTCCAGCGTCAATGAAGCCTGTGAGCGCCTGGTTGCCCAAGGCCTGCTGGCGTCCCGGCATGGTTCCAGCTTTTTTGTCGCACCATCCCCTGTGCCCGGGGTCGTGTCCACCGACCCGAGTCGCCAGCAGGACACGCTCGCTGAAGCCGGTGAAACCCCGCAATGGGCGTTGCCGCTGGGGTGTGGCGGGTTGCCCGAGAGCTGGCGTGAAAGCGATGACCTGGGTTATGCGATCCGTCAGGTCACCCGCACCGATATGGCGGGGTTGTTCAACTACAGCACGCCATTGGGGCTGCCCGCCTTGCGCGAGCAACTGTCCAGGCGCCTGAAGCACTTCAATATCGAGGCTGATAAAGACTCGATCCTGACCACCGCTGGGGCGACCCAGGGGCTGGACCTGATCGTGCGGACACTGTTGCAGCCAGGCGCTTGCGTGATAGTGGAGAGCCCAGGCTATTCAAACCTGTTTGACCTGCTCCGGTTGCACAAGATCGAAATGCTCGAACTACCCAGGACCCCGCGCGGCCCGGACGTCGATGTGCTGCAAGACTTGTTGGCGAAACACCGGCCCAGTGCGCTGTTCGTCAACAGCGCCTGTCACAATCCGACCGGCACCAGCCTGGCCCCGGCCGTGGCCCAACGGTTGCTGCAATTGACGAAGCAACACGCCGTGCTGGTGATCGAAGACGATGCCTATGGTGACTTCCAGAACTCGGCGCGGACCCGGCTGGCGGCGCTGGATGCCGACGTGGTCTACGTGGGCAGTTTCTCGAAGACCCTGAGCAGTTCGTTACGCGTCGGTTTTGTGCTGGCCGCGCCGTCCATCATTGCGCGTCTGAGCGAGGTCAAGGGCATTACCAGTATGGGTGTGTCGCGGTTCTGTGAGTCGGTGCTTGCCAATCTCCTGGCCAACGGGGCCTATCGCAAGCTGGTCCAGCGCCAGCGGCAACGCCTGGGCGTCGATACGGCGGCGCTGTTGCAGGTATTGGAGGACGCCGACTGGGAGGTGTTTGGCAAACCCACCGGAGGGCTTTTCATCTGGGCGAAACCGCCAATCAGTGACTACGCTGGATTACAGCGTCTGGCCAGGCGCTTCGGTGTGCTGCTGTCTTCGCCTACGGCCTTCAGTCCTTCGGGCGCTGACAGCGACTGGCTACGGATCAACGTGGCCTATGCCCGTGATCCCCGGGCGCTGGTTTTTTTCCGGGCCGCAACGCTGGATCGACCTCAAGTGTCCTGAAAACGACGAAGCTGTAGCTTTTTGCCATTATTCCGACGCCAGCATCTTGTGTTGCAGGGCGTCTCGTTGCGAATCTGCAATCAACACACACTGGCAGAGGACTGGGCGCAATGATTTCGGCCGTGCAAGGACGTTTTGCCAACTTGGGTATGGCAAAAAAACTGGGTATCGGATTTGTCCTGGTGCTGCTGTTGACCGCTGTGGTCGCGGCCATCGGCGTCTGGTCCCTGCAGACCATCAGCCATCGTTTCGGTGGCCTGAAACAGATGTCGTCCCTCAACAGCGGGTTGCTCAAGGTCCGGCTGCTGGAGCAGGAGTACGCCTCGCGCTCCGACCCCAAGACGGCCGATGCCCTGCGCCAAGGGGTCGACGGACTTGTGGCCCTGGCGAACGAGCTCAAGGCACAGTCGGCTGCCAATGTGCCGGTGATGAATGACGTCGAGCAGGCGCTGGGCGCGTACCGCAAGGCGTTCGACGAGTTTGTCGGATTGAGCCAGAGCAAGGACCTGGCACTGGAAATGGCCAGTTGGTCGGTGTCCAGCGTGGCCAACAACCTTGATGTGTTGCAGGCCGGGCTGGCGGATGACGGTACCTATACCTTGAAAGACTCCGAAGGCAAGGAGGGTGCCGAATTCATCGAGCAGGCCAACCAGATCAGCGAAGTGTCGCGGTTGATGTTGCAGGCCATGAATGAAGCGCGGGTCCGCCTGGACCAGAGCCGCAAAGGCAATGTCGAGGGCGCCGGAGAAGGCAGCATTGAACAGGCCGAGCAGGCGATGAAACAGGCCGAAGCGCTCAAGACCACGGTCAAGGACCCGGGTTACCAGACCGTGCTGAACGAAGTGGCCGGGCACATCGCCGGCTTCAACCAGCAACTGGCCGAGTACACCGGGCTGCTGGCGAAGGAAAAAATCGTCTACCAGCAACTGCACGAGCGGGCCGACCAGGTGGTGGCGCGGGTCGACCAGGCCTTCAGTGCCGAAGACCAGGCCATGCAGGCAGAATTGAAGAAGAACTCGCTGCTGATCGTCGGTTCGTCGGCCTTGGCGTTGCTGGTGGGGTTGATCGCGGCGTGGGTCATCACCCGGCTGATCGTGACGCCGCTGCGCAGCGTCATTCGCGTTGCCCAGCAGATTGCGGCGGGTGACTTGAGCGCCACGGTCGAAGTGACGCGCCGGGACGAGATTGGCCAGTTGATGCTGGCCATGCAACAGATGGGTGCAGGGCTGAGCAGTATCGTCAGCGGTTTGCAGGCCGGGATCGAGCAATTGGCCAATTCGGCGCAGTCACTGTCGGCGGTGACCGAGCAGACCAACCTGGAAGTCAGCAGCCAGAAAGAGGAAACCGAGCAGGTCGCCACGGCCATGAACCAGATGACCGCCACCGTGCACGATGTGGCGCGCAATGCCGAAGAAGCGGCGCAAGCGGCCCAGACGGCCGACGACAAGGTCGAAAGCGGCCAGCAGGTGGTGCGCCAGAGCATGGTGCGCATTGAACAACTGGCCGATTCGGCGACGTCGGCCAGTTCCAGCATCGAAAGCCTCAGCGCCGAGATCCAGAACATCGGCACGGTGCTGGAAGTCATCAAGAGCGTGGCCGAGCAAACCAACCTGCTGGCGCTCAATGCCGCTATCGAGGCGGCCCGCGCCGGGGAACAGGGCAGGGGCTTCGCGGTCGTGGCCGATGAAGTGCGGGCCCTGGCCAGGCGCACGCAACAGTCCACCGAGGAGATCGAACGGCTGGTGAGCGCCTTGCGTTCAGCGGCCCAGGCCTCCGTTCAGCAGATCCAGAGCAGCGGCGAGCTGGTGAAGATGGCGGTCAGCGACGCACTGCAGACCGAGAGCGCCTTGGGCAGCATTGCGGCGGCGGTGTCGTTGATCCAGCAGATGAACCAACAGATCGCCGCGGCGGCCGAGCAACAGAGCTCGGTGGCTGAAGAGATCAATCGCAGCGTGACCAGTATTCGCGCCAGCGCCGATCAATCCTCCCTGGCGATGCGCGGCAATGCCGCATCCAGCATCGAGCTGGCGCAGTTGGGAGTTGAGTTGAAGGGAATGGTGGGGCATTTCAGGTTGTAAGCCGGTGGCGGCTCTTCAGCGATACCTGTGGCGAGGGAGCTTGCTCCCGTTTGGGTGCGAAGCACCCACCGCTCAAGGACCGTTGCGCCCGAAATGTCGGGCCGGCCCAGCGGGAGCAAGCTCCCTCGCCACAAGGGAACTCGCTTCGGCCCTTAATCTCAGTCGTAGACCTTCTTCTTTTTCCACTCGTCGTTTATTTCGTCGTCCTTCAAGCCCTCAGTCAACTGGTTGACCTCGCCCTCGACCGGCTGGGTGCTGGCCAGGACCTGGGCATTGGCGCGGGCCAGGAGTTTCTCCAGGTAGGCCAGTTGTTCGGCGTAGACCTGGGGTTCCTGTTGCTTGCGCAGGTACTGCACGCCGCGCTCGAAGGCCAGGCGGGCTTGCCCGGGTTGTTCCTGCTGCAACGCCTGCTGGCCGAGATTGTTGAAGAACTCGATGTGCAGCAGCACCAGGATGTGCCGCACTTCGCGGATCCAGCGCTTGGCTTCGTTGGGCGGCAGGAAACCGTCCTGGGCGGCGCGGGTAATCTGGCCGTGCAACGCCTCGAGCAGAAAACGTACGTCCTTGGCCTTGGCTTCGGTCTGGATCGGTGCCGGCGGATTGTTCACCGGGATCGATTCACCTTGGGCGGCCAATGCGCTCAACTCGTCCAGGCGTGCCTTGACCGTGGAATTGGTTTTCTCCAGGTTCAGCAAGCGCTGGCAGACGTTCATCTCGAGGCGGGTCATCAACAGCTTCAGGGCAGGGGTCATCAACTGCCCGGGAAAGGTTTCGGTGAGCTCGCCACAGCGACGCATGCGGTCGTTGAGTTCTACCTTGGTGCGGGCCTTTTCCAGCTTGTTGTTTTCCACCACGTGGTTCATGTAGCCAATGGCGATCAACAGGGCGATCCCGGCTACGACGAGCAGGGTGATCATGAGTGGTGTCACCGGTAAGACCTCTTTATTAGGGTACGCATGTCATGAGTGTAGTGGCTTGGCTTTTAAGCGCATAGGCCCGAGCGACGCGATTAGACGGGCGTCGTGCTGTTTATAGGAAGCATAACCGGGTAGGAGCACATTGCCATCATTTGCCGGGCGCGACTATAGCGTCTCGGCGGGCGACAGAATATAGGCGTCAGAGACCGGACGAGGGAAATGCGCGGATCGCCCCCTCAAACCGGGCGAAGTCATTGATTTAAATAAATTTATATCTGGGGGTTGACGACCCTTCAATCCATCCATAGAATGCGCGCCACTTACAGCGTAAAGCACTCAGCCAAACGCTCTAAGCAGTGAATGTTGTACGTGTGTCCCCTTCGTCTAGTGGCCTAGGACACCGCCCTTTCACGGCGGTAACAGGGGTTCGAGTCCCCTAGGGGACGCCAATGCGGGAATAGCTCAGTTGGTAGAGCACGACCTTGCCAAGGTCGGGGTCGCGAGTTCGAGTCTCGTTTCCCGCTCCAATTTAAACAGCGTTGCTTTCGGGCAGGGCTGAGTGAAGCCAGAGCCGACATCTTCGGATGCGGATTTGGGCACTGAAATACACACCATGTATTTCAGTTAGTGTGTCCCCTTCGTCTAGTGGCCTAGGACACCGCCCTTTCACGGCGGTAACAGGGGTTCGAGTCCCCTAGGGGACGCCATTTGCGGGAATAGCTCAGTTGGTAGAGCACGACCTTGCCAAGGTCGGGGTCGCGAGTTCGAGTCTCGTTTCCCGCTCCAAATTCAAAAAAACGCCGCTCATATGAGCGGCGTTTTTTTATGCCCGTAAAAAGGCCGTCCAGCGCTCTTGTGCCTACAACGAGCGATTTTCGTTGGCTGAGGAGACTGGCGGCGTTTTACCTTAAAAATGAAGGTGAAACGAAATGACTTCATGCAAAACTTAAGGGAAAACCTTAAGGAAGATTAATAGTTCATTCCTAAAAAAAAGCACTTCTCCTAACCTTCCAGTACCCATTCTGGAGGTGCACTTATGCTGGTTTTTATTAAATCGATGGTCATTGGACTATGTATTGCAGCCCCGGTGGGGCCCATTGGGTTGTTGTGCATACAAAGAAGCCTGATGCAGGGGTGGAGGGCTGGTTTCGCGACGGGATTGGGGGCGGCCACCGCCGATTCGATCTATGGATTCATCGGGGCCCTGGGGGTCACGGCCATCATCGCGACGCTGATCAGCTTTAAACCTTGGTTGTGTATCTTTGGCGGGCTGTTCCTCGCCTATATCGGCTATCAGACAATACGTGCGAAAGGCGGCGCGACCGCCATGGCGGGTGAGCGGGCCGATATGTTCAAAGCCTACTCGACCACGCTGTTCCTGACCCTGTCGAACCCCATGACCATCTTGTCGTTTATCGCGATATTTGCCGCATTGAGCGATGGCATGGCCAGCGGCCAAGGCGGCCAGCACGCCTTGTTGCCGATGGTGACCGGTATATTCCTGGGCTCGGCGGCCTGGTGGCTGGGGTTAAGCGGGTTCTCCTCCATTTTCAAGGCACGGATTGCCGAATCGAAGCTACGGCTGATCAACTACTTTTCAGGGGCGACTATCGCCGTTCTGGGGGCGTATCAGGTCGCCACGGGTGTCATGCTGGCGACGGCAACCTGATCGAAAATGATGCACAAAAAGAGGTCCTACTGCCTAATGCCTGTCAGTTAAGTGGATAGCACGGGCAAACACACAAACCGTGGCGAGGGAGCTTGCTCCCGCTGGGCCGGTCCGACGCCTCGGGCGTAGCAGCCCCAAAAACAGGGCCGCTTCGCGACCCAGCGGG